>CALGKV010000024.1 GCA_937930465.1 Methanosuratincolales archaeon
GGCGGCGATCATGATCAGCGCCTCTTCCCGTGCAGCAACAACGATGAGCACTGCAGCCGAGCTGGAGGCTGTGCCAAGAGCGACCAGCTTCCTCCGGTCCACCCTGTCAGAGATCATCCCAAATGGGAGCAACAGCAGGGATGCCGTGATCCCCTGTATAAGGACGAACCTCCCTATGCTCGTGCCGGTGAACCCAACCGACTTGAGGTAAAGCTGGAGTATCGTGTAGGTTAGCCCGTCCGTCATCGCGAAGACAGCCGCGGACATCATCATCAGGCGGAAGTCCCTGTTCAAGCTGACAGACAGACCGCTCACAGTTGGAATGCCCCCAATTGATATGGAGTCAGTTTAGACGCAGGCTCCCTTTATAAACCTGAGCGCACTTTAAAATGAGTTCAAAAGATATGCGTTATCTTTAAATACGCTGGAATGGTAGGATATCAAGTCCATAGTGGAGGGCGAAAAATGAGTAAAGGTGTACGCCTTTTCTGTTGAAACCCGCGTAAGATCCCCAATACGCCCCTCTGAAATTCTTGAAGAGTCCCTTGTAAGGCTTGCAGAGAAAGTGATGACTGATGTGCAGCAGCAGATCCTTGGCTACCTGCTTTGCAGAGAAGCGCGCTCAGATCCGAAGACCTATTCTTGGTACGTGAGGACGCTTTCCAGGGAGCTTAATCTGCCTGAATCCACAGTCAAGTGGAACCTGAAGAGCTTGAGGGATGCCTGCCTTATCGAAGCGGGGAGTGCTGCTGAAAAGGGACTGCCTTTGAGGTTGACGTACCCCGGGATGGTTGTAGCGGGAAGGGTATGCGGAAGGCAAAAATAGTATAAATTAATGCCCTTTTTTATTGTGGCAGAATTTGTTCTAGTAAAAACCAAAAGGGACCAGCACGTTAGAAAAAGCTGATATATAAGTTCTAAAGCCTGCTTAATAACTGATATATTGAGCGTTAATGAAACAGAGGACAGGAAAGTGGTAGATTGATCAGGATCAAAGAAGGCGATCTTCTCCGCCTTGCTTCGATGCTGGGAGATATGGGATACCGAGTGATAGCCCCGACGGAGGCTAATGGCGTCACGAAATTCTCAGACTTCTCTGCAGGCACAGGCATTGACCTTGACTATATCCGGGCGATCAATACACCAAGGGACTTTTTGCTACCGGACGGGGAGAGACTCTACACGTACAGAAGCACAGCCACGGTCACATCCTACGGGCTTAAGATCAGGTTCCCCACCGTGGAAGGGCCATGTCCGGTAACGATTAATGCTGAGTACTCGACCCCAAGCGGGCGGATAGCATTCTTCGCGATTCACCCCTGCCACGCAAACGCGATCAGGTACTTGGATAGGGTGATGCTAAGCGACCCCGCAGACCCTTACTACAAGGCCAGGAGGGAGAGGTCGCTCATAGTAGTGCTGGAATGCGAGGAGGGGGATGATTTTTGCTTCTGCGTCCCAGCAGGCAGTTGGAAGCTGGACGATGGCTATTGCGACATACTGGTGAGGAGATCAGGAGACGAGTTCCTGCTGCAGCCCAAATCCAAGGCAGGGGAGGAGGCCGCATCCAAGCTCAACGCGCGAGCAGAAGCTGACCTGTTAGAAGAGAAAGCCCCCAAGATGAGATCCTCATTCAGCATCAGCACGTCCGAGGAGATGATAGACCGCTGCGAGTCTGAGGGGCTGGATTCATGCACATTGTGTGCAGCATGTACTGTAACCTGCCCAACTTGCTACTGTTCGGACATTGAGGATAGGTTCCATTTGGTGGACCCCTCAAATGTCGAGAGGCTTAGGAAGAGGATGTCGTGCCAAAGGAGGTGCTATAGCATGATCGCGGGCGGCAACCTCTTCATCAAGACAAAGGAGGATAGGTACAGGTGGAGGCTCAAGCACAAGTTCCCGTTTTCCTCGAAAGCGTTCGGGATCTCCGGATGCGTTGGCTGCGGCAACTGCATCGCATTCTGCCCTGCAGGCATCGACATGCGCAGGACGGTGGGAAGGGGGTTTAAGACATGAGGGCTGACGACAACGAGAACCCCTACGTTCCAAAGTCAGCCACAGTCGTGGCGGTCAAGAACGAGAGCCTAGAAACCAAGACGCTCAGGGTTAGGCTCTACAAATGGAAAGCAGAGTTCCAGCCAGGCCAGTTCGTACAGCTCCTCCTGCCGGGGGTCGGGGAGGCCCCTTTCTGCATAGCTTCTTCCCCCAGCGACCAGAAGCACATAGACCTTACAATAATCAGGCGTGGACTTGTGACTATCGCTTCGCACTACATGAGACCTGGGGATGTTGTCGGGATCAGGGGACCGTTCGGGAGGCCCTTCCCCATCAGCCGGATGTTGGGAAAGGATCTGCTCATTGTCGGGACGGGAATAGGCATCGCAGCCCTGAGATCGCTGATACTCTTCTTGGCAGATCATAGGGAGGAATTCGGAGAGATTGACCTGCTCTATGGGGCGCGCTTCCCGGAGGATTTGGTGTACAGGGACGAGATGAAAAACTGGGGCGAGAAAATGAACGTCATGATCACGCTCAGCAAGGCCTCACCCGAGTGGGGCGGGCTGAGGGGCAGGGTAACGGATCACCTGGACGGGGTCGTGAAGAGGGAAAGCCAGATAGCAATCCTTTGTGGATCCCCCCTTGTGATGAGGAGCATCTCGCATGAGCTTCTCAGGAGGGGTCTCAAGGCGGACCAGATCTTTGTCTCCCTTGAGAGGCACATGAAGTGCGGGATTGGCAAGTGCGCCAGGTGCCTGATATCGGGCGGTTGGCATGTGTGCAAGGACGGTCCGGTGTTCTCCCTGGACGAGATATCGCTTGAAGCAATAGGTGAGTAGCATGAAAGCAGCATTCTATTCCCTAACCTCCTGCGAAGGGTGCCTCACGACGCTTATCACCAACCTCGGTCCCAACCTGCAGGCACTCTGGAGGATCTTCGACATCGACTATTTCAAGCTAGTGCGTGAGCCGGTCGGCGGGGAGAAGGTTCCAAGGGTCGACATAGCCTTCGTCGAGGGGGCGGTCGTGACAAGCCTGGACAAGAAGAGGATCTCGCAGATAAGGGCCAACTCAAGCTTCGTTGTGGCGCTCGGGACTTGTGCCTCCTGCGGCAACATAGCATACAGCGCCTCAAGGGGCGTTGATCTGAAGAGGAGGGCGCTGCGCGAAATCGAGGTATTCGAGGCAGAGCCCCTTTCGTCTTATGTGAGCGTCGACTTCGAGCTGAGCGGCTGCCCAGTCAGCGCTGAGGAGTTCACCGTGGCCCTCCTGAGGCTGCTGAACGGCATAGAGCCGAAGCAGCCGGACTTCAGCGTCTGCTACGAGTGCAAGATGAGCGGGAACAGGTGCCTCCTTGATGTCGGCAAGGTGTGCCTTGGGCCGATTGCAATGGGAGGTTGCGGATCCGCATGCCCCTCTGTTGGGGCACCATGCTACAGCTGCCGCGGGCCTGCCGTCGAGGCGGATCTGTCCGCCTATCTGAGGACGATAAGGAGGCACGGCATCCCGGAGGGGAAAGCATTGAGCGCGATGAATGCATTCACAGGCAAAAAGATAGTGGAGCTGTTGAAGGATGGGAAGAAGTGATGCTATGCAGGACAAAGGCAGCAGCCATAGTAAAGGAAATGCGGAAAGACTCAAAGAAGAAGTCATCCTAGACACGAACGAGCTCAGGCTCATCGAGGGGCACGGGAGGCTCAAGGTCAGGCTCTCCGGGAACAGGATAGAGGCGGAATTCCACAACCTCGAGGGACCCAGGTTCCTGACCTCTTACCTGAGGGGGAAGCCGGCGGAGATGGCGCCTCTTGTTGCTTCGAGGATATGCGGCTTGTGCTACACCGCCCACTCTATAAACGCGGCTGAGGCGGTGGAGGAGGCGCTCGGGGTCACTCCTGACAAGGAAGTCGTCGAGCTGAGGAGGCTCCTCTACCTCGCAAACAACCTGAGGAGCCATATGATGCACCTCCTATTCCTTTCAGTTCCTCCCATCAAGGGGCTGATCAGCGTATTCCGCCTGAGGGAGAAGGATCTGGTAGCGGCAGGGACGAAGCTCCTGTCCACCTCGACCCAGCTGATCGAGCACTGGGGAGGGAGATCAGTGCACGTCCCGAATGTGGTTGTCGGGGGTTTCGGCGCGCTTGTCAGGGGGAGGGAGCTGATGGAGTCGATAGCAAAGCTCGAGTCATTGAGGGCGGATGCAAGGCTGTTCGTAGAGCATGTGCTGGCGATTGAGCTCCCCGAGCTGGAGAGATTCAGGACGATGATCTCGCTCAAGACAGACGCCTACCCGACATACGCGAGGGAGGCGCCACTGATAATCAACGACGGATCCACGATAACCGATGAGGAATATTTCAAAAATCTTGAGGAGGTTGTGAGGGAATACTCGACCTCGAAGCACATTTATTTCAGGTGCTCGGAGGCGACTGTTGGGGCACTCTCAAGGATAATGCTCAACCGGAGGAAGCTGAAACCCGAGGCTAGGGCATACGCCGAGGGGATCGAGTGGAGGATCAACCCGTTCCTGATCATAAAGGCACAGGCAGTAGAAGTGATGCACTACCTGGAGGAGATCATCGAGACTGGGGAGAGGCTCTCGGACGCCACGATCTCCCCGAACGGATATCCATGTATCGGAAACGGGAAAAAGGATCAGGCTGACACTTGCTTCGGCGATAGGAGCGGGAAGGGGATCGCAATCGCCGAAGCCCCCAGAGGGACGCTGTGCCACGCTTGCGAGGTAGAGGACGGACTCATCAGGGACTACAGGGTCTACACGCCAACTGCGGTGAACTCCAAGAGCATCGAGATGGACTCAGTCGAGATGGTGAAGAGGTTCAGGCCCTTGGGCGGAGAGAAGCTGAAGTACATCCTTGAAGACCTGGTTAGGTCCTATGACCCGTGCCTGTCGTGCGCGGTCAGCCTGGACTTCCTTTCAGAGCCGTGAAGCAAATGCCGGTTTCAGGAAACAGTTCTCAAAAAGCTTAGCTTGGTTGGAGATGAAAGAAATGCTTACATACCTGCAGGCAAAAAGCCTTTGCCATGGCACTCCGAAAGATAACAAGCAAGGAGCTTGAGGGGATTATAGCTTCTGGAAAGAGGTTTGTAGCCATCTTCAGCACGAGCTGGTGCGGATTCTGCCGAGCCCTGATCAAGGAAATCGATCAGAAAGGGGAAGGAAACAACTTCGTTGTAGTGGACATCTCAGACGAGTCCGACCCGGCTTGGGAGGCGTACAGAATCGAAATGGTCCCGACAGCACTTCTCTTCGAAGGCGGACGCGAGGTCGCGAGGAAAGCCCCTGGTTGGGACGGGCTGAGCCTGAGCGAGGTCAAGGGGCTCTTTGGGCGGGCTTAGCAGCTAGTGCTTCAAGCTGACCCTCAAGGCAACTGGGAGGGAGGCAGCCGCTACAATCGACAAAGCAAGAAATATAGAACCAGATCCGAATAGGAATCCAGTGTACCCCATCGTTATGGGTCCGAGGAATTGACCTAAGCCTATCGCAGCCTCGAATATTCCTGCACCGGCACCCTTCGATGGCAATTCGAGCATCCTCGCAAGCGCGTAGGCGTACAGCAGCCCGAGTGCAGAACCGAAGAGGATCGCCATTGCAAAAAAGCCTAAAAGGCTAGGTAATGCCCACCCAACAAGCGTAGAGGCTAGTAGGAGCGCCATCCCCAGTATGGCCGTATTCCTTCTCAGGTAACGCTCATAGAGCATGAACGAGATCGTCCTCGTCGCGCTTGCGCTCCCGACGATGTACCCGGCGACCGGGGCTGCGACGCCAGCACTCACAGCGTAGGGCGGCACGAGGAAGTAGAAGGTGAGCATCGCGAACCCCCATATGATCATAATGTACGCTGTCCCGATGACGTTTCGCTGGTGCCGGCGGCTCTGCGCCGGATCTTGTTCCAATCGGACTGGGTCTTTAGGCATCCTTATGGTCAGGATCGTCATGAGACCGAACAAAACCAATGCTGAAGCCAGAATAAAGGCGGAGATGAGATCACCTGCAGAGATGACGGCCCCCATCAGGAATGGCCCTGCAGTATAGCCTGCGCTCCAGGCGACGCTGTAGTGCCCGACCTGGCGATCCAGCCCCCCTGCCCCGCTCCTGTCTGCCACAAATGCCTCCGCAGAAGGCCATATCGAGGAGAATGCTATCCCCTCGAGGCAGCGGAGTAACCCAAACATGAAGATGTCAGCGGTTGAGATGTAAGCCCAAACCACAAAGAGGTATATGGTAAGTCCGCCTGCAAGCAGCGGCTTCCTCCCGACCCTGTCTGATACCCTGCCAAATAGGATCGATCCGATGACATACGGGACCGCCATGACCGCGCCCAGAATCCCCAGCTCCCAGTCATTTGCAGAGAGCGATAGCCTTGCGTAAAGCGGTACTGCGGGAGACATTACCCCGAATGCTGTCGAGAACAAGGCCACTGCTATGTAAAACCTGAGCAGATCAGATTTTCCTAATGGCGTGCGCATAAGAAGTTTCCTTGGCACATAGCCTAGGAGCGAGTAGTCAGCTTGCTTTTAAAAGCTTTTTACCGATCTCACCTGATGAATATGAACGAGACGAAGCATATCACAAGGGATATTGCAGAATGGTAGGTGGCGTAGACGCTCATGTCTACGATTTTCGCGATCAGGAGACCTACCACGAAAGCTGTGAGGACGACTACCATCATTCCAGTTTCGGCTATTAGAGCAAGGGTCGCCGCGTTCGGCATCACTGCGATGGGCGTTGAGCCGAAGGACATGCTGCCCAGTGAGGGGAAGAGCATGTTTGCCATGAAGACCATGACCGCAGAGAGGAAAGCTGGAGTGGCGTACCCTAGGAAAGAGTAGGTCCTGGTAGTGCTCTTAGCCTTTGATTTCTCCAGGACGACGCTGTTGACGAAACCTGTCAGGTTCTCAAGCACCTCCGGCGTGCCGCCCCCGGTGTCGACGATCTCGCTAAGGATGAAGAATGTGTACCTGCAGAGCCAGCTCCTCACAGCCATCATCTCAGCTACGCGCCTGAGGGGCATGTTCATCTCGAGGTGTTCTGAGACCCTCTTAAGGAGGCGGTCGAACACCTTATTATACTGGCGCTGCTTTGAGAGGTTGATCAGCGCTTGGCTGATGTCATACCCGATCTTCATCATCTCGGTTATGTCCCTGAGGAAGTTCGGCAGTGCCTTCTCAATCTTCGATACCTCGCTCTGCTCCCTAAGGTATTCTGCCCCGGTGATTACTGAAAAAACCAGCAGGGTCCCAGCCAGCCAGTAGGACACCGGCTGGATTAGAAAGAATGTTGCGGCGCCAAAACCAGCCGCAGCGATTACAGCTATCGCTAGTGCCCTTTTCATGTCATACGCGTCGTAGAATTTTGGCTGGGAGAAGTGTATCCCGAAGATCATGAAACCCCCAAGAAGCGGAAGTATCATGTAACCATACAGCTGCATCATCACAACGCTGTAGTCACTCGCAAATGCGACGGACATGGCGATAAGCAGGGACGGGAACATCAGAAAGACCGAGAGCGAAATCTCGCCCAGTGTGCTGGCTGACTCGGCGTAGCGCCTCCACTTTTCAATCACCGATGAGAGGCCGTCCTTGACCTTCGAGTTCAGGTACACAACCAGGTCGCCACCGCTCCTGAGTACCGAGGTATAGCCGAGGAAGATCGTTTTCACGTTTTCGTCCGGGTGCTGCTTCGCCACATTCTCGATCGCCGCTAGGGGGTTGTGCGAGAAGAACATGTAATCCCTTTTCACTACGAGAGCCTCCCGCTTTATCTTCGGGAGGATCCGCCACTCGGCGAGCCTGTCGAGGGCGCTGAACAGGGAGAGGCCTGCGGCCTGTATAGTTGCAGCGTAAACCATGAAGAACGGGAACTCATTACCGGTATCGCTCTTCCTGTTCGAGATCTTGACCTTGACTTCCATTACTGGGAGGAGCACTAGCAAGAAGGGGGAGAGGACGAGGATCAGAGCAATCGGGTTCCTGAGGAAGAGGAAGAGAATCATCCCGGAAGGCATCAGGGCCGCGAGGGTTATGATGAAGAGGGCGCTGTAGAATTTGGAATATACGGTTGGGTTAAGGAACATCAGCGCCTTCGGTATCTCTTCCTTTACAGAGTTCTCAAGCGTTTTTGCTATGAAGCTTATCAGCGGCTGATCCCCCATCGACGAGGATAGTCGGCTTAGATATTTTCTGTTTCCCTCTCTCTTCTGCTTCTCCTTCGCCTTGACCTCGTCGATCTTCCTTAGCGCAAAGGGCTCCCTTGTGCCGAGATAGAGGCGCCCCCGGAGCGCTACTACCATGGTCAAGGATACGGTTATCACCAGCACACCGATCGTGGGAAATATGAAGATGACGCCCACATCCAGCAGCAGCTCCGCAGCGAGGGTGCCGAAAGCGACTAACACAGAGATCAGCGCAAGCAGTAGGGGCGTGTTCCTGCCCAGGTTTCTAAGCATCCTTCCCGATCACTTCCTTGACGCATAGTACTTCTTTATCTCCTCAGCAACCTGCCCGTACTCAAGGATGTTCCTTGATACGAGGTCCTCGATGAATTTCGTCCTCCTAGCGAGCTCATTGACCATCTGCCTCTTCGTGAGCCCGATCATTGTTGATATCTTCTCGAGCTTCTGGCTGGACTTTACCACAGCGGAGGGCTCGAGAGGATAGTGCTTGTCGTCCTCTACACGCCACTCGAAGATCTTGTTGCTCACGACTTCATTAGGGCCCTTCACACCCGTGATCTCGTCAAGCTCGATGACGCGCCGGATTGGCTTCTTACCCGGCAGCCTTAGCATCCTAGAGATTGCGACGCAGCTGATGAGGGGCAGGAATGAGGGCGAGGCGTTTATTGGGGGCGTGGTTAGCCTCATAACCATGGATTCTATAGAGTCCCCGTGGAAGGTGCAGCCGCCGCCGTGCCCTGTCGCCAGAGCTTGTATGAATACGTACGCCTCTTCGCCCCTGATCTCGCCCACGATTATGAATTGGGCCCTCTCCCTGAGGGAGAGCTTCACCAGGTCGTAAAGCCTGATCTCGGTCTTGGACTCTGCTATCGAGTACGTGTGCCTCGCGACGAGTGGCTTCCATCCCATGTGCGGCAGCCTGAGCTCTGGAGTGTCCTCTATGGTAACGATCTTCCAGTGCGGCGGCAGGAGCGAGGCTAGCGCATTGAGAAGGGTGGTCTTGCCGCTCGCCATCTCGCCGACTATGAAGGTAGAACCCCGGTTCTCCAAGAGCATCCACCAGTAGGCCGCCATCAGGGGGGATATGCTCCCGAACTTGACCAAATGGCATAACGTCAGCGGGTCAGTCCTGAACTTCCTTATGGTGAGGCTCGACCCGAATGGCGTCACCTCGTTGGCGAATGTGAGGGCGCACCTATGGCGCTCAGGGAGCGAACCCTCTGAGATGGGGTAAGCCGTCGAGATGTGCCGCTTTGCCTTGTGGGCGAAGAGCATGACGCTTGATTCGAGCGACTGCTCGTCCCCGAAGGCTATGTTGGAGGTGAGCCAGTCCAAGTATGAATAGTCCCTGTGGAAGACCCAGACAGGCTTGCTCGACCCTGCCAATGAGATGTCCTCGATCTTGCCGTCCCTGATCAGCACATCGAACACGCCGTACCCAAGCACGTCCCTTATGATGTAGTACTTTATCTTGTCCAGCTGCTCAGGCGGTAGCTCAAGCCTCATCTCTTCGACGGCGTGCTTGAGCCTCTCCTCTAGTACCCTAGCAGGGTCTTTCTCCTCGGTAGGCGGCAGCGTGTAGTAGATGGCGTTCATGAGGAGGTTGTAGGCGTACATGTCGTCCTCCCCCATGGCAGGCTCGGTCACCCAGTAGTACCCGTCGCCAAGAGATTCGTATATCCCGACCTTTGCGCCGCCAACCGAATACTCCTCAAGCATTTTGGCACCATCTGGCAGGGGATGCACGAAGTCTCCTGCCTTATGCAGCGTAAACTCCCTAGTCAGGTATCTCTTCTCGACCTTCGAATTCAGTTTTTGAATAACACTCTACCCCCTTCAACAACAATGATGAAAGCGTTACCCCTTGAGGTGATTATCATAATGGTAGCATTGGATGATGCGGTATTGATCCCTGCTATGGAGTAGTTGTACTCGGTCATGCCTGGGTTCAGGACGATTGGGATGGAGGCGATAGGGTTGACTATGAGCCT
>CALGKV010000025.1 GCA_937930465.1 Methanosuratincolales archaeon
TTCACCACCTGAACTCTTCTATGCGAGACAGGACAGAAATACAGTAAAGCTTTCCCGTGGCATATAGTTAATTTAATATAAAGCTGTCTGAGAAATAGTCTGGCACTGGGCCGGTCGTCTAGTTTGGCTAGGATACCGCCCTGACACGGCGGTGGTCTCCGGTTCGAGTCCGGACCGGCCCACCATAAATTCGCCTCATTTTAGAAATTCTTAAGTTCATTGGATTCGATATATCTATCTCCAGAGGGGGAATGAAAGATCTCCGAATACGACCAATGGGCTGAAGTGTACGACATCATGTACGGGAATTACCGAGAGGACATTGACTTCTATAAAAGGGAGGCTAAGAAGATCCAGGGGAAGGTCCTAGAGGTTGGATGCGGGACAGGGCGGATCTACTTGGAACTCCTGAAGGAAGGGATAGATGTTGAGGGGATCGACATCTCACAGAGGATGCTTAACCAGCTCAAGGAGAAGGCATCGGCGATGGGGCTTAGCCCAAAGGTCTCTGTGGCAGACATGAGGAATTTTGACCTCGGGCGAAAATTCTCGCTCATAATGGTGCCCTTCAGGTCTTTCCTTTATAATATAACCTCTGAGGAGCAACTCAGCACACTCCGCTCCTTCTATAGGCATTTGGAGCCTGGGGGGTCACTCATACTGAACTTTTTCTACCCTGATCTGGAAATGATGATGGGCTTGAACAAGGAATCGGAAGAATTGCTGGTAAGCGACGAAGGAAAATACGTCCTACGGCAGAGGTCTTATTTCATAAGCGAGCCAGACCAGATTATCGAAACAACAGCCGTCCTCTATAGGGACGGCGAGCTCTACTGGAAGGGGACGCAGCGCCTCGCATTGGTGTTCAAGCGCGAGTTCGAGCTTCTTCTGAAGATAGCTGGTTTCTCAGGTTGGGAAGTCTTTGGGGGGTTCGACAGAAGACCTTTGACCTCTTACAAACAAGAAATGGTTTGGGTAGCTAAAAAATAAGATAACGTAAGACCCGATATTGGCAATCATAGGGAGATGTGGTTGTAGGCTTCATCCCCTTCTTCAAATGCGTACTTCACAGTCGTGAATTGCGAGATCAATTTCCTGACTTCCTCGCGAACTGAGGCTGGGTTTTCCCTGTCGACTGCCACTCTTTTGACCAGCTTTGCAACCTCCGCCATGTCGTCTTCCTTCATGCCGAGCCTCGTCACCTCTTGGGTGCCGAGCCTCACGCCGGAGCAATCCTCTTCCGTCTTGTCTGTAGGAAGTGGAGTCTTCGTCGCGACGATGTTTGCCTCCTCCAGCCTCTTGGCTGTAGCGTCACCGTTATTATTGTTTCCCCTGAAGATGACCTGGTGTGACCGGGTAAACCCGTTCTTCTCTCCCAGGACTGGTACGCCCATGCTATAGAGCTCCTCTGCCAGCCTCCTGGCGTTCCTAATGACTTGTGCTGCGTACTCTCTTCCAAATGCTAGGAACTCCGCCAGAGCTATCGAAAGGCCGGCAACACGGTGTACATGGTGGTTGTTGACCAGCTGCCATGCGGCATTGTCTATCTCTTTAGCATACCTCGCCTTGCAGAGGATTATGCCTCCCTGCGGCCCGAAGAATGTCTTGTGGGTGCTGCCGGTGACGATCTCCGCCCCCTCCCTGAGGGGATCTTGGAAGGCCTTACCGGCAATTAGACCGAGTACGTGTGCGGAATCATACGCCACAATAGATCCCGTCTCGTCGGCGATCCTCCTTATCTCCTTCACGGGGTGCGGGAAAAGTATCTCGCTCGCTCCTAGCAGAACGATTTTTGGCTTTACCCTCGCGATGACTTTTTCCGCCTCCCCAACGTCGATGTTCATCTCCTCCATCGAGAACGGGAGTGGTACCAGGCTCACCCCGTGTATCTTGGAGGTCTCCCTAAAGCTTGCGTGCCCACCGTCGATGACGCTCAAAGCAGTGACTACCTCGCCGGGCGCAGTCATCGAGTTGAACAACACAAGATTGGCCATTGTTCCAGAAATCGGCACATAGTTTACATGTTCTGCATCGAAGACTCGCCTAGCCAGATCGGTGGTGATGCCCTCAAGCTCGTCGATGTACTTTGTGCCGCAGTAAAACCTGTTGTGCAGAAATCCTATAGCATACCTGTTTCCTAGATCTGAGATGAGCATCTCTTTGACTGCCTTGCTGACCACATTCTCGCTGGCGATCAGATTAAGGCATGAACCTCTCCACTGCGTGTGCTCAATGACTATCTTCCTGATGGCTTCAACCTCTCTGCTCAAATGCCTCACCAGACCTTTGAGAATTGTACACAGGTATTTAAAAAATATTTGTACATTTGTGATCGTTTTTTCCCGGGTGATTTAAAAGCCTCACAGCTTGAAGACGTCGCCTATTGAAGGGGCATAAGCATCGTGCCCTGTTTCCTCTCTGATCCTCTCCGCGAAGTTGATGCACGATTCCGCCTCGCCGTGCACGCAGAGTATCTTGGGGTTCCCCTTAAGCGATTTGACCAGATCCATCAGTCCCGTCTTGCCAGAGTGCGATGAGAAATCAATCCATTCCACCCTGCACTTGACCCTCTTAAGTTCGCCCGGAGGCCCATACTTGCCCTCATCCATCAGGATCCTCCCAGGCGTCCCTGGTATCTGATAAGAGACTAGGATTACGGCGTCCTTTGGTCTGTTCCTGATCCTTTCCATATAGAATGTCGATGCCCCTCCTGTAAGCATGCCCGATGAGCTAATGATCACTCCCTTCTTATCCAGTAGCTTTTTCCTGTCCCTTTCCCCCTGCACCCACTTCGCCCTCGCCATGGCTTCGCGCAGAAGTTCCGGATCCCTCAGCTCTCCTGCGCACCCGGCTATCATCTTTGTGGCGGTCCTGCTCATCCCGTCGACTGCAATGTCATACTTGAATCCGTGCTTCTGAAGTATACAGAGTATCTCCTGGGATCTGCCCACGGAGAAGGCTGGGACAAGCGCTAGGCCGCCCCCCTCCACTACCTCGGTCGCGGTCTCGACCAGCTTCCTCTCGCATTCTTCCCTCGGGAGGTGATCGACTAGGGCATAGGTGCTTTCGATAATCGCCATATCGAGCTCAGGCAACTCTGGCTCTGCGCGTTTCAGCAGCGCGGTGTCTGTCGTGTTGATATCCCCTGAGTACCATATGTTCTTGCCTTCGATTGACACGAGAGCATTTACGCTTCCTGGTATGTGCCCTGAGTTCTGGAACAAGACATCTGCCTCTCCAATCTTGTATGTTCCGCCCCTTATGCTCCTGCAGCTCTCGAGCATCGTCTTAAGCTCTAGTGCCTCAAACGGAATGTAGTAGGCAGAGAGATGTAGCAAGTCCCGAATGAGGATGTCAGTGAGCTGCTTGGTTATCTCTGTCATGTAGACTGGGGGGGTCTCCGATATATAGAAGAGAGGGGCAGTGCCCGAGTGATCCAGGTGAGCATGTGTAATTATTATCCCGTCCAGATCCTTCGGCGAAGTTGAGAGCGGGAACCCGGGTCTCTCTTCCTTGACAAGGACTCCATAGTCCATAATTATTTTAGTCCTTTCGCCCTTGACTTCGAATCCTGATCTCCCCACCTCTCTCCCTGCGCCGAAAACAGTTACACTCACCAAATTTAATTTAACCTCCGTGATATCTGTCAAAAGGAAGTTTTCCTTCCTTAAAAATTCTTCTGAACACAATCCAAAACCAGTCAATATATGCCACCTGAGGCACTCTTTATTAGTAAGATTAGCTAATCGATATCGAGGTTATGGATATGGCAATTACGTTCCATGTGGACAATTCGTCCTTGAAGGGATCTTCGCTCATTACCGGCTTTCACGGTCTCGGCGCCACCGGTTTCATATCCGTCAAGCACGCAGTCACTTCGCTCAGCGCTGATCTGATAGGCTACATCGAGACCGATCGCATCCCGCCTTTCGTGTCGATGGAGGAGAAACGACTCTCCCTGCCATTCGAGATCTACAAGAAGGACAACTTTGTGTTCGTCCTCACAAACGTACCCCCACACCCAAAGGAAAGGCAAACCTTTTCCAAAGCACTTGCGGAGTGGGCGATAGACGAAGGGTTCTCCAGCTCTTACCTGATCGGGGGGCTGGACAGCCGTCTGCGGCCGTCTGAGACTGAAAAGATCCGCTGTACCGTCACCAAGAAATTCAGGGGCGTTGAAGGCATTGGGATACCCCTGCTGGAAAAAGGTCTTTTTGTTGTCGGTCCTTTGGCCGTAATGCTGACCTACTTCGAGATAAACGAGTTCCCAGCTATAGCACTTCTACCCTACGCAAATCCGACAAGACCAGACCCTATGGCCGCCTCAGTAGCTGTCGAGAACCTAAACAAGTTGACAAACCTTGCAATGGACGTTTCGCAGCTAATCACTGATGCCCAGCGGATTGAGATGGAGATACAGGAGTTCAACAAGCAGCGTCAGGACAGGGGCAAGATTGACCAGCATACGCTCTACATTTGATCTAATTCACAACGACCAAAAAGCTCTGCCTACGCTCGCCCTTCAAGCCTGATTATCGCCTTTGCCCCCTTTCTCAGGGCTGCAAGCAGTGAGTCTAAATCCTTCTCGCACTCGATGACATTAACCACCGCCCCAACTTGTGCCTTTTCATGCGCGTCGCTCCCGCCCACCACTGGCACACCTATCGCCTTGGCGAACTCCTTTGCCTGCTGGTTATCCTCTTTGCTGCACTTCCCATTGACGCCCTCTATCAGGTCCACACCGAGCGTAGCGCTCTTTTCTCCGAGCGAGGCCCTCCTCCAGTCAAAAGGATGTGGTGCAACTACTATGCCTCCCGCTGCCTTTGCCCTATCTACTACTTCGAAAGCATCTTTTGAGATGATTGGGTCTGTTATGCCAAGGAGTATTATGTCTCCGAGATCGGTCGTGACCTCGATCCCTGGTACCACCAGGAACTCCCCAAACCCCTTTGTGTCCAGCACCCTCCGGTATCCTTGAAGGGTGTCGTGGTCTGTAATCGCGACTGCATTGATGCCCTTGGTATTCAACCTCTCAAGTAGCTGACCGGGAGTCAGAGAGCTATCCGGGGAGCTGTTCGTGTGTACATGCGCATCAAGTAGAATCCTCATCAAGGTGCCCTCTAATTTCATCTATAGATCGGAGGGTAGTTGCCCCATCAATAACGATTAGTGACTTAGGATCGATTATGAAAACTTTTCTGTACAAGTTAGCCCCGATGAACTTTCTGAGGTCATTCGCAACATTCATTCCCGTGCCTCTTGAACATTCGTACTGTGAGAGAGGGAAAGTTTCAGAGAGTTCTGAGGGGATCACGCCAAAAGGCTCCCCATAGAAGCATATGTGGAACTCTTGCCCATCTAGTACTTTCAAGGCATCTTGGTACTCCTTCGATTTGATGTAGGGCCTCTCAGGAGGGTTCGGGATGAATACGCCTATTTCCTTGCATTGGGGCCTGGTGTAGTTATTTATCAACCTTTGGCGGTGCCTTATCACTTCCGGTCTGACCAGGGAGTGCTTGTCATAGATGAAAATTCCCCTGATCTCCTTCCCTATGACAGGGTCGTTCTCTTCAAGATATTTGGCGTACTTACCTAGCCTCTTGTATGCTTCGTAC
>CALGKV010000026.1 GCA_937930465.1 Methanosuratincolales archaeon
TTGACTTTAAAAAAAGTCAAGGCATGGGATCGGTATGAGTGTTGTTGTAGCGCAGGAAAAGAAGCCCTTGATAAGGTTTGACATTAAGAAATGCGCGTTCTGTAAGATATGCGAGTTGAGCTGCTCGAAATACCACTTCAAGAAGTTCGGGGACTCATTCTCGCGTATAACAATAATCAGGAAGGGTCCGCTGATGTTCAAATGTCACATTTGCACTAGGTGCGAGAAGCGCTTCTGCATAACCGCCTGCCCAACCAAAGCGCTATCCTATAAGGGCGGGAACGTCGTGGTGGACCCGAAGCTATGCAACTCATGCGGGGACTGTGTGAAGGCATGTCCCTTCCATGGGATAAGGCTGCACCCGGAGACCAAGCTGCCACTAATATGCGATCTATGCGACGGGGATCCAAGCTGCGTCAAGGACTGCCCGAAGGGGGCCCTAACGCTGGTATGGTTACCGGAGGTAAGGAAGTGATAATGATGAAATACAGCGGATATAAAGGCAAAGTTTTGGCAATTAACCTGACCACCAAGAAGACTTCTGCGCTAGAGGTCACAGATGAGTTTGCAAGGAAATATATCGGTGGAAACGGGTTCGCAGTAAGGTACCTTTTTGATATGATTGATCCGAGGATGGACGCGTTCGATGTGCCGAACGTTGTGGCGATGATGACGGGCCCATTTCAAGGGATTAACTCCCCGACGGCGGGCAAGTACTACATGGCCACGAAATCGCCGCTGACAAATGGCTATTTTGATAGCGTGAGCGGAGGGTTCATAGGGGCTCAGATAAAATATGCGGGGTACGACGGCTTCCTGATAACTGGCAAGTCGGACAAGCCGACATACCTCTTTGTAGAGGACGGGAAGGTCGAGTTTAGGCCTGCCGAGAAGATTTGGGGCAAGCTAACCGGGGAGACCCAAGAGATTATAAAGGAGGAGGTAGGCGATCCGAACCTCTGCGTCTCTGCCATAGGTCCTGCCGGCGAGAACTTGGTGAGGTATGCCTGCGTGATAACGGAGTACAGGGCAGCTGGCCGGGGAGGGGTCGGCGCCGTGCTCGGCTCAAAGAAGCTCAAGGCAATAGCAGTGAGGGGCTCAGGCACGAACGAGGTTGCGGACCCCGAGGCTTACGAAGCCTGGATGCAGTGGTACAAGGATGAGGCAAAGAAAGTACCCGGGATAGCAGTCGGTCTCCCGACATACGGGACTCCGGCGCTGGTTGCGAGCATAGGGAAAATGCTGGGGGCGATGGGTTCCTACAACCACCAGACGGAGTTCTTCCAGAACTGGGAGAACATATCGGGAGAGAGGCTGAAAAAGGAGTTCTGGGACAAGGACACTGCGTGCCCTGCATGCCCGATCGCCTGCAGCAAGGTCTTCTCCGCAAAGTCGGGCAAGTGGAAGGGGGCGATATCTGAGGGTCCGGAGTACGAGACTATCTACTCGCTAGGCTCTATGTGCGGAATCGACGACCCAGGCGCGATCATCAAGGGAGACAGCTTATGCGACGAGTGGGGCATGGACACCGTGACCTATGGTGTGATGGTCTCTTTCCTGATGGAGGCTTACGAGAAAGGGATCATAACCAAGGATAATACAGACGGCGTCGAGTTCAAGTTCGGCAATGACGATGCAATGATAGCACATATCGAGAAGACTGCGAAGAGGGAGGGGATCGGGAACCTGATGGCTGAGGGCTCTCTCAGGGCTGCCAGAGTCATCGGAGGCGGATCAGAGCGCTTCGCGATCCAGGTCAAGGGCCTCGAGATACCGGGGCACTCCGCAAGGGCCCTAAGGGGCATGGCACTCGGCTACTCCACTGCGACTAGGGGAGGGAGCCACCATGATCCAAGACCCACAGGGGAGTATGCAGGCGCCTCGGACAGAAAGGCTGTGGAGGGGAAGGCTGCATGGGTCATAGGCACCCAGCAGATGACCGCAATTGGGGACAGCCTAGTGAACTGCCACTTCCTGGAGAGGCTTCTCGGATTCACGCTTACCCAGAAATGGGTGGACATGATAAACCCAGTCACAGGTTTCGGCTACACTCTGGAGGAGCTCACCACAGTAGCAGAGCGGATACTTGACTTGGAGAGGGCATTCAACGTCAGGACTGGAATAAGGAGGAAGGACGACACGCTCCCGAGGAGGTTCCTTGAGGAGCCGATACCTGAGGGCCCGTCACAAGGGATGTACACAGATGAACCGACCCTGAATAGGATGCTTGACGATTTCTATGCGCTCAAGGGATGGGACCCGAAGACAGGCATTCCCACAAGGGAGAAGCTCGCTCAGATGGGCCTAGAGGACGTCGCAGATTGCCTGACAAAGAGCGGCATAAGCTGCTAAATGAAGCGCAAGTCAGCGCACGCATCTTTTTTTATTTTTACTCTATTTTGAATGGTCAGCCCATCCTAAAGCCTCGGCCTTTCACAAGAAGACCGAAAAAGTATTAAAACAGCCCAAGACGACTTCAAATGAGGTTTTATCCAATGAGCGAAGCACAGTTATACGAGGAATTGGCAAATGCAGTCTACGCGGGTGATGATGCCAAGGCAGTAGAGCTCTCAAGGAAAAGCCTTGACGCAGGCATAGATCCCCTCAAGGCAATAAACGAGGGCCTCATGAAGGGGATGAGCAGGGTAGGTGATGATTTCAGCCAGCTCAAGATATACCTCCCAGAGGTGATGCTTGCGGCCGAGGCTATGAAGGCAGCCTTGGCAGTGCTCGAGCCCGAGGCGCTCAAGAGGGGCAGGGCTTCTGTGAAGAGCAAAGTAGTGATAGCCACAATCACTGGAGACATTCACGACATCGGAAAGAACATCGTCGCAATGCTGATGAGGGCAAACGGGTTCGAGGTATACGACTTGGGCAGGGACGTCCCGATAGACGAGCTGATAAAGAAGGCAGAAGAGGTCAAGGCTGATTTCATCTGCGCATCCACTCTCCTGTCTACATCAATGCCGTATATGGAGGACCTGATAGCGCTATTGAAGGAGAGGGGGATTAGGGAAAAGTACATAGTGATGGTCGGAGGCGGACCTGTGACACGCGAATGGGCAGCATCGATCGGCGCCGACGGCTACGGAGACGACGCGGACGAGGCGGTCAAGGTGGCCAAGGATCTCCTACTGAGGAGAGGTGCCCAATGACCTCGATCTGGGAAGTAATCGACAGGACTGAAACTGGAAACTACATGGAAGAAACCGACTTTGACCTCAAGATAGTTGCAAAGAAGTGCAGGGAGCTCGTCAAGGAATACGACATAAGGTACGACCCAAGGCAAATAATCACTTCGGATGATTCGCTAGCGGACGATGTATTCGAGGCCGGGCTCAGGCTTGCGCTTGAGTCTGGCATATACTGCATCGACACTAAGAGGGTCGTCAGGTTTGACGAGTATGAGCTTAAGGAGGGGATAATCTCTGCCCCAAGGAGGCTACTAATTGGGCAGAACAAGGACTCGAGGATTCTCTACGCCAGGGGGATCGAGGACGATCGCCCCCCAATAATCTGCGGTGGCCAGGCCGGGGCAGCAATACCTGAGGAGTGGTACCTTCCGATGGCAATATCCTACATGAAGGAGCCGCTTGTGGATATGATCAACAACGGCGGGCTCGCAGTGGTCGAGGGGAGGAAAGTCAGGACAAAGACGCCACTCGAGATCCAGGCCACGAGGAGAGAGCTCTCGATGCTCAGGGAGGCTGCTAGGCGCGCCGGGAGGCCTGGCATAAGCTTCATAGCCGCAGAGAGTAGCGTTTCGGCAATGGGGGACCTCGCAATAGCCAGCGAGCGGTACATGAGGAGGACGGACTCGCACCTTGTAGCGCTACTGAATGAGCTGAAGACGGATTTCGACAGGATATCCAAGGTGGTGAACTTCTACGAGTATGGGGCGCACAATGTGACGCTGGTTGACCCGATCATAGGCGGTTACGCAGGCGGGCCGGAAGGGGTAGCGGTCTGTTTCGTTGCATCGTTCCTCCTCGGCAGGGCAATGTACGGATCGGACTTCCATGTCTGCCACCCTATCCACTTCAGGTACATGAGCACCAGCGCCCCAGAGTGCATGTGGAACCTGAACATAGTAGGCCAGGCGATGGCACGGAACGCCCCATTCATAATCATGGGTGACGTTTGGACTTCGGCTGGCGCTGGGAGCGAGATGATATTCTACGAGACTGCAGCAAACACGATTACGAATGTCGTGACTGGGAGCCACCCGCTCGGCGTCTCGGCAACCAACGGCAAGTACCCGCACGCGACAGGTCTCGAGACCAGGTTCATGGCAGAAGTAGCACATGCCGCGGTCAGAACGAGGCTCACGCGAAAGTCTGCCAATGCGATCGTCGTCGAGCTGGCAAAGAGATACGCTGACAAACAGGGCAAGCCTGAAGTTGGCAAGCCGTTCCCAGAGCTCTATGACACCGCAAAGGTTATCCCCAAGCCAGAGTGGTATTCGACCTACCTGAAGATGAAGAAGGAGATCTCTGAGATAACCGGGCTTAGGCTCTGATATGGGCGGGATGCAAAGTGAAGTCTTACAGGCTTGACGAAGTGACCAAGAGGGCTCTTGAGGGCCCGTTCATGGAAGAAAAGGAGTTTGACATGAAGCTAATGAGGAGGGTCAGGGAGCTCGTCAAGGAATACGACATAAGGTACGACCCAAGGCAGCCGGTCTGTACCGACGACTCGACGGCTGATGATGTCTACGAGGCAGCGATGAGGCTCCTCCTTGAGACAGGCTTCTACTGCCAGACCACGAAGCGCTCAATCATGTTTGAGGAAGGCGAGATAAAGGGGATCCTCAAATCTCTGCCTGAGAGCATAGTGCTCGGAACTGGCAAGGACGCTGTCACTATGAACATGAGGCGGATCGAGGATCCGCGCCCGCCTGTTATACACGCGGGTCCGACGGGCACGCTATGCACCGAGGGGGAGGTATATGTCAAGACGTTGCGGAGCTTCGCTCAGGAGGAGGTCATCGACTCCGTAGGTGCAGGGACACTCGCGACAATAGACGGCTTCAAGATAAGGAAGGGGACGCCCCAGGAGTTCAGGGCTGCTCGGCTCCTAGCGAGGTGGGCAAGGGAGGCAGTAAGCCAGGCAGGGAGGCCAGGGATGCACATAAACGACGTAGCAGTCGTGAGCCCCGAAGCAAAGCTTTGCGCGCTGGACCCCGCATACGGATTGAGACCGAGCGACGGTATCATAGTCTCCCAGATGATAGAGCTCAAGACAAGCTTCCAGCACCTCTCGCTCGTGGAGCACCTGCAGAGCTATGGGATACACATCGGAAACCTGATGACCCCGATCCTGGGGGGCTACGCAGGTGGACCAGAGGGAACGGCGATAGTGAACGTCGCAGAGCACATCGCAGGAGTTGTGTGCTATAGCGCGAGCTATCACTACTGCAGCCTGACGAACGTGAAGAACCTTAATGGCACAGATCGACCAGGCCTATGGGCCATAAGCATGGTCGGTCAGGCGCTCTCCAGGAACTCTGAGATAATGAGCGTTTATGACTGCTACTGCGCAAGCGGGCCTGGGGAGGAGTCGCTCCTCATGGAAGCGGCTGCAGGCGGGATTGCAGCTTCAGTCGCCGGGATGAACGTAATGGGATGCGGGTCATGCGGCGGTAAGCTGGTCGACCATTCCACCGGGCTAGAGGCAAGGATGCTAAAGGAGGCCGCAGCAGCAGCGGCAGGCATGGGAAGGTCAGATGCGAACGAGATCTTGAACATGATAATACCGAGATACGAGGACAGGCTGGATATCTTCAAGTCGCCAAAGGGGAAGACGTTCCAAGAGCTCTATGACTTGGCGTCGGCCAAGCCAAAGAGCGAATGGCAAGGTCTCTACGACAAAGTGAAAAGAGAGCTCTCGGATATGGGATTTGAAATCCCCTAATTTTCCGTTATTTTTCCTTTCTTCCTTTTTTAATTCACAGGAAAAAAGCTTGTTAAGAGAGGTCACCGCTCTCTACCCATTCTCTTCCCCAGGCTGGCAGGGCCCCTGACGCCCCTTCCGCCAACCACGAGTGCGACGAGGGCGACAAGATAGGGTAGCAGCGCAAAGAGCTGGTTCATTGATGCGCCAGAGAGATCCGGGAAAAGTATGCCAATCCTCAGAGACAGGGCCTCGGTGAATCCGAAAAGCAGCGATCCCCCGAGCGCTCCCCAAGGATTCCACCTGCCCAGGATTACTATCGAAACAGCCACAAAGCCCCTTGCAGCCACTATCCTAGGATCGAAGGTGTTGAACATTGATATCGTAAGCATTCCGCCAGCCAACCCAGCCAGGATCCCTTCTGCAATCAAGGCAGCGTACCTCATTTTTGCGACATTTATGCCCAGGTATGAGGCTATCACAGGATCCTCGCCAATGGACCTTAGGCGGAGACCGAATGTTGTCTTGGTCAGAAGGATGTGAATGAGGGGCACGGATATCAGACCGAAGTAGACGAACCCGGTCTGTGAGAAGAGAACTTCCCCCAAGACGGGGATTTCGCAAAGGACAGGGATCATCAGTGGTCCAAAGAGATCCCCCAGATACGGCGAGACTCCCCCCGTGAAGAGCAGCCTAGTGAAGTAGAGCGTGAGACCGCTCGCCAAGAGGTTGATCGCCAAGCCTGAAACCACCTGATCCAGATCGAGGTTTATCACCAGAATTCCGAAGAGCAAAGTGGCGAGGATCCCGCCAATCATAGCTGAGACCAGCCCGATCCAAAGGCTCCCGGAGAAGTAGGCACCCATGAATCCGGAGAATGCGCCAACCAACATCGCACCCTGGACGCCCAGATTAAGCAATCCCCCCCTCTCGGCGATCGTCTCGCCCAACGATGCAAGCAAGAGTGGCGCAGCAACCCTAAGGGTAGCGGCAGCCAGACCTGTCCAGACTAGCCACTCGATCATAGCTTCAGCACCCCGCGCCTCTCTAGGAAACGCACCAAAGGCTCAGAGGCGAGCACGAATATGAACAAGAGCCCCTGCATTAGGTCGACTATTCCCATGGGTATGTTCATCATCCAGGCGAGCGTAGAGGAGCCGTTCATTATTGCAGCCAAGAAGAGCGAAGCCAGCGCGACCCCCCAGGGGTTATTGTTACCCATGAGTGCGACCACGATCCCTGTATAGCCGTACCCGGGTGAAAGGGATCCCCTTACCCTGAACTGGATCCCTAGAACTTCAGTTATTCCAGCTAGGCCCGCCAAAAGCCCGCTGAATACTAGCGAAACAAAAATTACCTTACCTATCTCCATCCCCCCGTAACGTGCTGCTTCAGGGTTCTCCCCGACAACCTTGACTTTGTAACCGAAAGTGGTCCTCTCAAGGATAAAATAGACTGCAGGGACTAGCATAAGCGCAAGGGCTACGCCCAGATGCAGCCTGGTTCCTGGCAGGATTACCGCCAAAGCGGACGTGGAGGGTATGGCCGCGGACTCAGGGAAGTAAGTGTCAGGGCTCCTGAAAGGGTATGAGATCATCCACTGCACAAGATAGATGCCGACAAAGTTCATCAGGAAAGTGGTGATCACCTCGTTGATCCCGAGCTTGACCTTCATAAGTGCAGGCCCGGCAGCCCACAGGAGCCCGCCAATCGCCCCTACAAATAGCGCAGCCAACAAGGACAAGGGTCCACCGCCGATGCCGATCGCCACAATGGTGCCAAACATCGCCCCTATGTAGAGCTGCCCCTCTGCGCCGATGTTCCATATCTTGCACCTGAATGAGACGGCTAGGCCCAATGAGACAATCAGTATCGGGGTCATCCTTATGAGGGTCTCAGACAGGAGGTTTATGTCGCCGAATGCTCCCTGGAACATATAGATGAATGCTACAACCGGGTTGATGTTGTTTATTAGGAAGACGGCTGATGTCACTGCAAGCGTCAGGGCCACCGAGAAGAACGCCTTGACTATTGAACGCTTTGTGTTTTTCGAGACGGTCAGCAGTCCAGGCACCAAATCACTCAGCCCCCAGCATAAGCTTTGATAGCCTCTCTATATCCAAGTTCTCTGGAGCGAACTCACCTACAATCTTGCCACCGAAGATCACGCATATCCTGTCGCTGAGCTTCATTATCTCGTCAAGATCTGAGGAGACAAGCAGTATCCCAACCCCTCTTGACCTGAGCTCGACGAGCTTTTGGTGTACAGCCTCAGAGGCTTTTATGTCGAGGCCAGCGGTCGGCTGCTCCGCTACGAGAACCGTCCCACCATTGGAGAGTTCCCTGGCGACTATGAGCTTCTGTATGTTTCCGCCTGAGAGGTTCTCTACAGAAGTGCAGGGATCGGACGCCTTTATCGAGAACCGGGATATCAGGCTCTCCGCGTTCTTAACCATCGATGCCCTGTCGATTATCTTGTTCCTGCTCATCGGTGGCTTCTCTATGCACTTGAGAGCCAGGTTTTCATGGACTCCCATTTTGAGCACGACGCCCCTGTGCATTCTGTCTTCGGGAATATAGGAGAGGCCCTTCTCGATTATGAAACGCGTTGGCTTATTTGTGATGTCGTGCGAGGAGATCCTGATGGTCCCTGACTCGACTTTCCTAAGGCCGGTTATCGCCTCTACCAGCTCTTTCTGCCCGTTGCCAGCTACGCCCGCGATCCCGACAATCTCGCCAGACCTGACTGCCAAGCTAAGACCGTCAACAGCAACCCGCCCGCGGTCGTCCTTCACCTTTATGGATTCCACTTCGAGAACGGGATCGCCAGGGGTTCCGCGCACTAAAGTTGGGGCTGGGACCATGCCCTCCACTACAAGAGATGCCAAAAGTGCCTCGTTGGCTTCGGAGGTCTGGATTGTCTTGATTACGCGACCGCCCCGGAGCACGGTGATCCGGTCACTTATTTGGAGGGCCTCTTTCATTTTGTGAGTGATTAGCATAATGGTCTTTCCGGAGGACTTCAAATCCCTTATCATCTTGAAGAATGAATCGACTTCGATCGGCGTCAAGACTGAAGTTGGTTCGTCGAGTATCAGTATCCTAACGTCCTGGCAGAGGAGCCGGAGGATCTCGACTAGCTGCCTCTTGCCAGCAGGGAGGCTCTCGATCTTAGATTCAGGGTCGATCTCGAGCCCCATTTCCTTCGAAACTGCAATTATTTTTTCGTCAATTTTTTTCAAGTCCAGCCAAGCCGTGGTCTCGAGGACCAAGGCGACATTCTCGCGCACTGTGAACTCAGGGATGAGCGTAAAGTGCTGGTGCACCATGCCTATCCCGAGCCGCGATGCATCCCTCGGATCCCTGATCTTTACTGGCTTGCCATCAATGAAAATTTCCCCGGAGTCTGGCTTGAGGATCCCTGCGATTATCCTCATCAGGGTCGTCTTACCAGCGCCGTT
>CALGKV010000027.1 GCA_937930465.1 Methanosuratincolales archaeon
ACCACGCATGCGGCCTCGTCAGAAAGCACGTCGCCGAACAGGTTTGTAGTCACAATGACGTCTATGTCTTGGGGGCGCATCGCAATCCGCATTGCGGCTGCATCAACATGCATCTCGTCGTACGCTATGTCAGGATAGCCCTTTGCCACTTCCGCACAAACTGACCTAAAGAGACCACATGTTTCCTTGAGGACATTGGCCTTGTGGACAGCAGTAACCCTCCTGCGCCTCTCCCTGCGAGCGAGCTCGAAAGCGAACTTGGCTATACGCTCGGATCCCTTTCTGGTTATCTTCCTTATTGTGATGGCAGAATCCCCGATAGGGTATTCGATCCCGGAGTTCAGCCCTTCAGTATTCTCCCTCACTATCACCAGATCCACATTCTTGTGGACCGAGGGCACGTTTGGATGGTTCCTGAACGGGCGAACATTCGCGTATAGATCCAAGATCTGCCTGAGAGTCACGGTGGCACTCCTGAACGATCCGGGTCCGGGAGGGGTCTGTGTGGGTCCTTTGAGGCATGCGTCCGAGGACTTTATTATGTCGATTGTCTCCTCTGGTAGTTGGTTTCCGTACTTCTCCCAGGCGTTGAGTCCGGCAGCAACCTTGATGAACTCGAATTTGAGACCAAGTGCGTTGAGAGCATAAATTGCTGCTTCGGTGATCTCTGGCCCGATGCCGTCTCCTGTGATTACTGAGATCTTGTAGGTTCTTCCCATATGAAACTACCTCTCTTCTTGAAATGCTCAACCAATCCCCCGTCTTGGAGAATGGTCATCAGAAAACCGGGTATTGGCTTGAAATAAAAGGTTTTTCCCTTGGCAGTGATCTTGCCTTCTGAGAGTTTGATCTCCACGACATCGCCGGTGTCAACATTATCGTAAAGTTCCGGGCATTCAACCAGCGGAAGACCGACATTGAAGGAGTTCCTGTAGAATATCCGCGCGAACGACTTTGCAACTACCGCGCTAACTCCTGCGTGCTTTATGACGAGGGGGGCCTGCTCCCTACTCGAGCCGCAACCAAAGTTCTCTCCGGCCACTATTATGTCACCTTTTGATACCTTGGATGCGAACTGAGGGTCAGCACCCTCCATCGCATGCTTGGACAGCTCGTCCAAGTCGATAGTCTTGAACTTGTACTTGCCCGGTATTATGAGGTCAGTCGATATGTCGTCCCCAAATTTCCAAACTTTTCCCTTGAGTTCATCCATTTCAAATCACTCCGGAACGGTGATCTTCCCATTCAGCGCGCAGTAGGCTGCTGTCAGCGGCGAAGCAAGGTATATGCTCGAGTCTGAACAACCCATCCTACCCTTGAAGTTCCTGTTGGTCGTGGAGACCACCACATCACCCGGCGACGGGACGCCATGGTGCCCTCCGACACATGGTCCGCACCCGGGGACCCCGACAGCGCAACCGCTCCTAACCAGATCCTCGATAATGCCTTTCTTCAGCGCTGCCAGATATGTCTCCCTCGAGGCGGGCATCACTATGGTCCTCGCCTTCACCTCCTTGCCTCTAAGGACCCTAGCTGCCACCTCAAGATCCTCCAGGCGCCCATTGGTGCATGAGCCTATGAATACCTGATCGACTTGCAGTCCCTCAACCTCAGAGACTGCCTTGACGTTGTCGACCTGGTGCGGGCAGGAGAGCATTGGCTCCAACTTGCCTGCTTCGACCTCCAAAGTGTCTGAGTAGTGTGCCCCAGGATCTGCGGACATCTCCAAGAACGGGACCTTTATCCGCCCCTCAAGGAACTGCCTTGTAACGTTGTCAGAGGCGATAAGCCCGGTCTTGCCCCCCATCTCTACAGCCATGTTGGTCATAGCCATCCTGCTGTCCACAGACATCGCCTTAACGGCATCCCCCGTGAACTCCACAGACATGTATGTTGCTCCGTCTGCTCCGACCTCCCCTATCGCGTAGAGGATTGCATCCTTTGACATGACATTTTTAGGCATTTCTCCAGATATATTGATCCTTAGCGTTTCCGGGACCTTGAACCAGAGCTTCCCGGACGCAAAGACTGCTGCCATATCAGTTGATCCGATTCCAGTCGAGAAAGCCGCAAAAGCCCCGTGGGTGCAGGTGTGCGAGTCTGCCCCCACCACCACCCCCCCAGGGTATATGTGCCCCTTCTCAGGCAGGAGCTGGTGGCATATGCCCTCACCCACGTCGTAAAGCGTGATGCCAAACTTCCTGGCAAAATCGCGCATCATCTTGTGCAGTGCAGATGTCCCCTCGTTTGAGCTGGGAGAGATGTGATCGATCACGAATATTGCCCTGCTCCCGTCCCAGACTTTATTTGCCCCCATGCCCTCGAAGCTCCTTATCATTAGCGGGGCTGTACCGTCCTGCGCCATTGCGGCATCGATTGGGAGGACGACAATCTCCCCAGGCGAAGGTTGACGTCCTATCTTTCTTGAGATTATCTTTTCGGCCAGCGTCATTGCCATTAGCCGACACCAGGCTCTCAATTAGAGCTAGATCTTGCTTTAAACCTATCGCATTCTGCCCTCGAAGGAACGTCGAAACGCAGTTAGCCAAAGAAATACACGGCATGGTGGGAAAGAGTTTTAATTACACTGAAAGAGTTTGATCTGAGGAAGCACAATGGAGGAGAAGAAGGGCGTCGAGAGGTTCAGCATCTCCGTCGAGCCTGACTTGGTCAGGGAGTTCGACTCGATTGTGGAGAGGCTCAACCTGAACAGATCGAAGGCGATACAGCAGGCAATGCGGCTTTTCCTTTCTGAGCACTACTGGAGCAAAATAGAGGGAGAGTCCGCGGGGGCAGTAGTCGTCGTCTACGACCACAGCATGAGGCTCGCGGAAGAAGAGCTTACTGATCTTCAACATGGCTTCAGGGAAGTGATAAACTCAGTATTACACATACATATCGACGACAAGAATTGCCTTGAGATCATAGCCGTGAGGGGTTCAGCAGGAACGGTTAAGGAACTGACCGAGGCTTTGGAAAAAAGCAAAGGGGTCAAACAGATCAAGCACACGATAGTGACAATTGATTGATTTTTCCGTTAAAAGTTTAATCGGAAGGAAAAATAAAAAAGAAAATCCTTCAAGGCATCTAGATCTCAATGCCCTCTCTTGGGACGTCGGCTGGGAGGTCTGGGAACTTCTCCTTGACCCTCTGCTCTGCTATCGTCGCAGCCTCTGAAAGTATCCGGCTGGCGTCCTCGTTCGCCGTCTCGAATGAGACGTTTAGGCTTGATGATGCACCTGCCTCGGTTACTATCGAGGAAAGGGATTCGCTAAGGTATGTGAACCCCTTCTCTGCCTCAGGGACTATTTGGAATATGTTGCTCTGCACTCCTTTTATGATCGATATGGCAGGGGTCACAGTATTAACAAAGTCTCCATAGTCCTTGACTGTCGTCAGCCTGAGCGAGATCGTCTCTAGGGCGAGCTTAATCTGGGTAACTCGCTTTGCCAGCTTCCTCACTTCAGCCAACTCGTTGGCGTACATCAGAGCCCTCGACCGATCGTGTTTTGTATAAGAGTCAACAACCTTCTGGAAGATCTGGCGATCCTTCTCCACTAGCTTGTTGCTGGCAATATCCAGCCTCTGAGTCTGAGCCGATATGAGCCTAATCGCATTCTCGATAGCGGGCTTCAGGGGGCCGCTCGGGGCAGGAGCCTTCTCTTGGCGCTCCCAATTCTTCGAAAATTCGGGCATTTTGTAACCACACCTGATTGAGTCATGCAAAAAAGTAGTTAAAAAGAGTTTCGAGTGACCTTCAGCGCTCTATCAAAACGGAACAGCGCGCCTCAGTTGCGACCTTGCTGCTGACGCTACCGAGCGGGGCGTAAGTCGATGGCCTCTCCTTACTGCCCACTATAATGATCTCGATGCCGTTATCACTTGCGTACTTGATTATCTCCTCTGCGGGGTCGCCCTCGAGGAGCATAGTGGTGTACTCGACCCCCGCCTCGGCAGCTTTTTTACCTGCAACCTCGAAAAGGGATGCGGCGTCTTTCAAGAGTGCATCCCTGTAGGAAGGGTCAATCGCAGTGGTTTGTCTCGATTGGAGCGGGAGCTTTGTCCGAATGACATGTACTATGTGCAGCCTTGCGCAGTTCACCTTTGACAGAAGTATAGCCCTCTCGAGGACCTTTGCCGAGACGTAAGAATAGTCTACCGCCACCATTATTGACCTGTAGTTTGACTTGACTTTATTGAACCCCTCAAAAAAAGAAGCTGTAGGACAGAGTGTCTGGGCACACATACGTCATTCGTATATATTTGACCGGGAGGAGGCTTATATTCGAGATGGTCTACTTCCGGACGGAAGGGAAAGCTATGGCTGAGAAGGCAATCTACCTGATCTCCGGCGGAATGGACTCTCCGGTGGCAGCATATCTGGGTGTAAAAAAGGGGTGGGCTCCAGTTTATGTCTATTTTGACAACAGACCTTTCTCTGGTGAAAGGGAGCTGGGGAAGGCGAAGGCGCTGGCGATGAGAATAATGGAAGCGACGGACGTCCGAGGCGAGATGATTGTCGTGCCGCATGGCAAGGATCTAGACCTCATAGTTAACAGGTGCAGGAGGAACCTCTCCTGCATCCTATGCAAAAGGATGATGTATCGGAAGGCAGAGGCTATCGCAAAGATCCACGGATGCAGTGCCATAGTGACAGGCGAGATAGTCGGGGAACAGGCTAGCCAGACGATGCGCAACCTGATGCTCAATTCGTCAGCGGTCACAATCCCCATAGTCAGGCCTCTGCTTGGGCTCAACAAAACTGAGGTGGAGGTTTTGGCTAAGAGGATCGGAACCTACGAGATCTCGGCGATGAAGGCGGAGGGGTGCTCAGCAGCAGCAGTCAAGGCAAGGACCCTTGCCAGGAAAGCAGAGATCGAGGGCGAGGAAAGGATCTTGCCGATCTTCGAGCTGGTGGAATCAGGCATCAGAGAGGCGAGATCGATCCGTCTTCCCTGACGGAAGCTTCGAACGCCTTTTTCAGTATCGTTTCAACAGCAGATTGCTCTGGCTCACCGCCGAAGTCGATTCTTTCAGGGTACCTGATCCCGCTTTTTGTGTCTATGCCAATAATCCCTGCCCAATCTTCGATAACTTGGCTTTCTAAGGCTGCCAGCGGGAACAAGATTGCAGAGCCTCTTATCTTCCCGAATAATTCCGAAAGGGAACTCAAATTTGGTAAGGGCATCCCTGAGACGACTGCAGCCATCCCTTTATCTTTGCAATAGGAGTATGCAATGGCGAGATGCAGCAAAGGTGTTTCCGCTTCACAGGGGAATACCACAACCCTAAGGGGCACACCAGCTGACCATTCAGAGAGGACTGCCAAATTCCTCTTGGTCCGATCACTCAAGGCCCCTTCCAGGCCTGAGACCGCGGCCAAGACTGAGGATCCCCTCTTCATAATGCACCAGGAGGCGACGACCGATTCGAATGTCTCATCAATAACGCCCACAACGGGATCCTGTGTACCAATCGGGAACCCGTCTGGACCCCTTACCGATCCCGTGTATAGGATCGCAGAGTCGTCCCTGATCTCTATTGATAGCTCATTAATGGGGCAATTAAGGTCAACGCGGAGGTCTGGGCGCGCCCTAAGGATAGCTTCGCCAATCTTGGCAGCAACCTCCTGGCTCGTGTAAGGGTGGGAGCCGACCCGCCTGCACCTGATTGCGAATGAT
>CALGKV010000028.1 GCA_937930465.1 Methanosuratincolales archaeon
CTGCCGCCGAGACAACAGTTGTGGCTGCAAGGCCTTTGTAGAGTGCATTCATTATCTTGCCTCCTTTTCCGAGCCTCACGAAGAAAGTCCCTATCACAGTGGCAAAGATGGCCATGGCGCCGATGACCAGCGGCAGGGCTATGCCGCTCTCCCCGAACTTAGCGAGGACTGCAGGGGAAGAGGCTAACAGCATTGCGGCTAGCGCAGTCACGACGTACGTCTCAAACAAGTCCGCACCCATGCCGGCGCAGTCGCCCACAGCATCGCCCACATTGTCAGCTATGACGGCAGGGTTCCTCGGGTCGTCTTCAGGTATCCCTGCTTCGACCTTGCCGACCAAGTCGGCACCTACGTCTGCTGCTTTCGTATATATTCCCCCTCCTACCCTGGCGAAGAGGCTTATCAGGCACGCTCCGAAGCCGAACCCGACAAGCAGGTTAGCATCGCCGAAGAGGATGTAGAAGAATGTCAGGCCTAAGAGCGCAAGACCGACGATCGAGAAGCCGGATACTGCCCCGCCTTTGAAGGCAAGCGAAAGCGCAGCCTGGAGCCCCTGCTTTGCCTTGTTTGCGGTCCTCACATTCCCCTGGGTGGTCATTTTCATGCCGACATAGCCGCAGAAGGCTGATAGTGTAGCGCCGACTGCAAAGCCAAGCGCAGTCTGCCAGTTGATCGCAACAATTAGTACTGCTGCAATCACAACTGCGAAGACTGCGACCGTCTTGTACTGGCGGTTAAGGTAAGCATTGCCCCCTTCCCTGATCGCTTTGGCTATTCTCTTCATCTCCTCTGTGCCTTCTTCTTCTTTCAATACGCTCATTGCCAGGTATCCTGCGTAAAGCAGCGCCACTATGCCTGCCACGATCGGCAGCATGGTTTCAATGCTAAGTCCAACCGTAAGCGGTGTCCAAATTTCACTCATGATTTTTCCCCCTTGACTCCAATGTTAATGGAGTGATTCAGGCGGGGAATATTTAAGCGATTCGATATTCAGAGCTAAATTCATTGTATAAAAAAGAATTAAAAGTAAAAGCTCAAGGGCGATTGGGAAAGCAGCTTTGGATTTGCTTTCATTCGACAGGGATGTATGTGACTTCACAGTTGCCTCCCTTGAGCGCAAGGACGATGCGCTTCATCCATTTCTCGTCCTCCTTGGGGAAATCGGCCCTGTAGTGCGATCCCCTGCTCTCTTCCCTGAGAGACGCCGCCATCGCAGTCGCCTCTGCCATGTCAAGCATCATCTGGACGAGCATGAGTTCGAGGCTGTTTTCAGCTCTTATGCCTTCCATGCGTATCCTGTTGAACGTTCCAAGTGCGTCCTGTAGCCCGTTGGCACTCCTTATGATCCCGACGTCCCTCCACATCGTCTCCCTGATTGTTTTGATCGCTTCTTTGGCAAGCACTTTGCCTTCGCTGTTTTGGCTTTGGTAGGGGAACTCGGGGTCCAGTTTGAACGCGTTGGATTCGCATAAATCGACCGTGCTGGCATGCATCGAGGCAGCAAGCCCGGACCTGAACCCTAATGCGATGGCTGCAGCGAATGCATTTCCGCCTATCCTGTTTGCCCCATGCGCCCCGCCAGCAGCCTCTCCTGCTGCGTATAGCCCTTGTACTGATGTAGCCCCGTTGGCATCTGTCTTTATCCCGCCCATCATGAAGTGGGCGTAAGGGGAGATCTCGATTGTTTCGGTCCTCAAGGGCACCCTCCTAGACTCAAGATCCTTCACCGTTGACCTCAAAGCAGGGTTGCCCTCCACATCGCTTTCCTTGATGGCCCTGCAGTCAAGGAAGACCTTCCGCTGCCTGCTGCCAGAGAGCATTTCCTTGGCGATCAATATAGAAAAGGCATCCCTGGTCATCTTCCAAGGTTCGCTTATCCCGTTCTTCTTGAAGATTGAGTTCCCGTCTTCGTCCAGCACATCGCCGCCGTGCCTGAGGAGCTGGGAATATTCTATGAAGAGCTTTGGCAGGCCCTCCTGGGAAACCATCATCGGGTAGAACTGGACGAATTCCATGTCCACCAGCTCGGCACCTGCCCTGAATGCTAGGCTGCATCCGTATCCGGATGAACCTGCAGGCATCAGGGTCTTTGAGTAGATCTCCCCAGATCCGCCTGTTGCAACCACTACTGCCTTGGCTTTCATCACGACGTGCTCGCCCGTGTCGGTCCTTGTGCCGATGGCACCGACCGCGCGGTCCCCGTCTTTCACAATCCTCGTGACCATGGTCCGCTCCATGAATTTGACGCCAAGGTCCTCTGCCGCCTTACGAAGGATCCTTTGGAGAGCGGTCGCCTTCCCCCTTATGTAGTAAGATCTGGGCTTGGAGTGGCCAGGGATGGGATACGCCTTAACCTTCCCTTCCTCTTCCTCAAACTCAACTCCCAGCTCAATAAGGCGCGAGAAGTACTTCGATACGTCCCTTACCATCGTCTTAGCAAGCATCCTGTCGTTGATCTTGCACCCCCCTCGGAGCGTGTCCTGGAGATGCAGCTCTGTGCTGTCTCCCGGGTCGCCGAAGGGAGTCACTGCTGAGAGTATTCCAGCAGCCACGGCTGTAGTGTTGCCCCCTCCAACAAGCGTCTTTGTGACTATCGTTGTCCTAGAGAGGTCGGAGGCAGACGAGATCGCTGCGCAAAGCCCTGCGAGCCCTCCGCCAATCACCAAAACGTCTGTTTCAAGCTCCAAAGCATCCACCAACCAATTTTAGCATTATCCGGATAGCGAATTACTTAAGACTAACCGCCGAAAGGCGGGAGGCCTATCAGAACCTCCGAGCCATCTGAGATCTGGTTCTTCATCTCTGCCTTCGAGACGAGGGTGCCATCCAGCGTTATCATTATCCCTTGATCTATCTCCGAGTCGGTTAGCAGGCGCCTCAACCTCTCACCGTATTTCTCGATTAGGCAGCGGATTAAATCCTCGACCGTCGCGCCATCCTTGAGCTGCAGTACCTCCTCCTTCACGCCAGTCGCATCCCTGAGTATGGAAAGGTAAGAGACTTTTACCCGCAAGCTATCCACCAATATTTGGAATGTAGATATAGTGGCGCCGCGTCCTCTCTATTCCTCCTTCTTGCCCCTTGCCTTTAGCTTTTCAAGAACTTGGGGCATAGTCGTGTACTCCATCTCCTCCGGTCCAAGGCGTTCAGGCATGAATGGGCCGTGCCTCCTCATATAGTCCGCTACCTCGCACGCCTTTGCCCTGGTCATGTCGAAGGCAGGGTCGTCGAAGAGGTCAGAAGGCCCTGTCAGCTTGCCGTTCTTGATCTGGAATCCCAATGCGATCAGCCTAGGCGGACCATCGAACCTTGTGCACCTTGCATTACGTTGGGCTACTGGCATAAGCGGCCCATAGTGTGAGCCTCTCATCCAACCTGCGACGAGGTGCGGGAATGCGAAGGGCTCCAGAATTTCGCCTACGGCAGGAAGCCCGTGCTGTGCCCTGACTATTGCGACAGGGTCGTCCTTTCCAACATACCTTCCTGCGATGAGGCAGAGCCTTGTGATGCTTACCCTTGACGCAACAGTGCCGTCCTTCTTGCTTATCTTCTTGAGTATGTACCTCCCCGTCGTGCCTATGAGCGCCAGGAGGTCGTAGGACTCCTCAGGGGTGTTGAGTTCGAAAGATGTGCCTTCTAGGACGTCCAAAACCTCAAACCTAAATCCGTCGTGCATAGTGGGGTCGATTACAAGACCAGCCGTTGAGAACGGGTCTGCAAAGACCTTGTAAAGCGGAAGGTTGAACGCCCCTGGCTCGGTCTTATCTGCCATGAAGATGACGACGGGCTCGCTCTTCCGCTCCTCAAACTCGATCTCGGCATATCCTGGGCCTAGCCCCTTGAGGTTACCAGAGAACGCTTCGCAGAGAAGGTCCTGCCCCGCAGCATACAGGCCGAGCTCCTCGGCTACCTTGGCAGCCTTCTTGAAGGTATCCCAAGCCATGTTGTGGATCTCAGAATTGTCCTCTCCTTTTTTGTGAGTGATTATGAGCTCGAGGTCATCACCACAATTAGTCACATAAAAATCACTAATCAGCCCAGATTCTTTTGCATCTTTCAAAGAATCCTGCGCAGCCTTAATCTGCAACGGGTGCACAACGTTGTGCCCCGCAAGCGATCCTACGTCAGCCTTAAGTACGCTCAGAGTAGTCCTGACCATTTGCAACACCACTTCAGTTGATTATCTGCTTCTTGCTTTAAAAATGCTGTTGTCATGTCATCTTCGGGAAATCCCTGCCGTTTTTATAAAAGGTGCATCCTGAGCTTGTGATTAAATTATGCGTAAGAAGCTACCTATCACAAGTATCATAATCACATATGCCGCAAGCGCGGAGTAGACCATATCCTTCCTCGAAAGGAAGTAGATCCCCGCCATGATGACCCGCATGAAAGGGGTTAGGATTAGCACCAACACCCCTAGCCATGCTATCTCTGTTGACATGAAGAAACCGGTCGTTGTTATCGCAACCCCGCTCAAAACGCCTGTGCGGAGGACCCAGGAGATGAGATCTTCGACGTTTACCATGCCAGCAAACCTCCGGCTTTAAGCATCAGGATCGTCCCAAAGAATGCAAGGACCATGGCAAGGGCTTTCCTCAACACAATCGACCTCGACCTGGCGAGGAGGCGCGTCCCAAAATAGGCGCCAACCATTATCCCCAGTATGGTGGGCGCTGAGAGTCGGAGGTCAACTAGCCCGCTCTGGAAGTATATCACGGCGCTTGCAGCCGCAGTCACACCGACCATGAAATTGCTCGTTGCAGCAGCTGCCTTTATTGGAATTTTCATCACAATGTTCATTATCGGGACTTTTATCACGCCCCCTCCTATGCCTACCATGCCCGACACTGCGCCTGCGATTAGGCTAGCTAAGGCGCCAAGCCCCAAGTTCTTGACCTTGTATCTGACCGTCTTGCAAGCCTGCTCGTCATAGAACTCCCCATCCAGAGAGCCGTTGCCCGCGTAGCCAGAGCATTCGTCCTTCCTCTCCTTGAACATCGTTATTGATGTATAGAAAAGGACACACCCGAGAATGGCTTGGATCGCGGACACTGGAAGCGAGAGGGCCAAGAAAGCGCCAGCTACCGCCCCGCTGACAGTGAAAGCCTCAAGGATCATGGCTAGCTTTAGGTTGGTCATCCTGTCTTTTATGTAGACGCTGCCCGCCATACTTGAGCTTGCTATTACTGCGATCAGGCTCAGAGCCACAGCCTGGTGCGCGGGGATGTTGAGTGCCAAGATAAGGAAGATTATCATCAGGACGCCGCCCCCCAGACCGAGCATCGCACCTAGGCTCCCGGCAAAGATGCCGAACAACAGTATTGCAATGGGAACGAAGTTTGGATCCAAAGCCTTCATCTCTTTCATTCATGCTTTTCCGATTCTGACAATAACCCAAGTCAAACTGTTATATATCGATGTTTTTCAATTAAGTCTGTGGTTGCCATGCGCTCAGACGTCATAAAAAAAGGCGTTCAGAAGACTCCCCACCGGGCCCTGCTCAAGGCGCTTGGCTTGGTGGATGAGGAGATCGGTAGACCGATCATCGGCATAGTCAACTCATGGAACGAGATTATACCCGGGCACGTACACCTGAACAGGCTAGCAGAGGCCGTCAAGGCGGGGGTGAGGATAGCGGGAGGGACCCCGCTGGAGTTCAATACAATAGGGATATGCGACGGAATTGCCATGGGGCACGAGGGGATGCGGAGCCCGCTGGTCAGCAGGGAGATAGTCGCTGACTCGGTAGAGGTCGTCGCTAGCGCCTATTCTTTCGACGGGCTCGTCTTCGTATGCAGCTGTGACAAGATAGAGCCTGGGATGGTGATGGCAGCACTGAGGCTAGATGTGCCTTCGATCTTCGTAACCGGCGGACCTATGCTCTGCGGCATGCTCAAGGGGCAGCGGCTCTCGCTGGACGTGACATTTGAGAGCATAGGCGCATACATGAACGGAAAGATCAGCGCAGATGATCTGAGAGAGATAGAGGAGCTTTCCTGTCCCGGTCCAGGCTCGTGCGCAGGGATGTACACTGCTAACACCGTCGCTTGCCTGATCGAAGCTATGGGGCTCTCCCTGCCCGGGAGCGGCACCATACCTGCGGTCGATGCTAGGAGGCTTAGGCTTGCAAAGCATGCAGGCATGAAAATCATGGATCTGATCCAGTTGGGGATAACCCCAAGGAAGATCGTCACGGAGAAGTCCCTGCGGAACGCGATCGCGGTCGATGTCTCCATGGGCGGATCCACTAATGCGATACTCCACCTAATGGCTATTGCAAACGAGGCGGAGGTGCCTCTGAAGCTTGAGATCTTTGACGAGATCAGCAGGAAGACCCCCCAGCTCGTCAGCATGATGCCTGCTGGCGATGTCCCAATGGAGGATTTGGACAGGGCAGGGGGTGTCATGGCTTTGATGAAGCAACTGCTGGAAATCGGCGTAGTCGACCCTTCGCCGATCAGCGTGACGGGAGAGAGGATCGGCAAGAGCATAATGAGGTCAAAGGCGGTAGGCAACACGATAAGGCCTCCGCTCAATCCGATAAGGCCTACGGGAACCCTGGCGATATTGCGCGGGAACCTAGCCCCAGACGGCGCAGTGATAAAGACGGCAGGGCTCAAGAGGATGAGCTTTGAGGGGAAAGCCCTGGTCTTCGACAGGGAGGAAGACGGGATAAGGGCCGCTGAAGATGGCAGGATAACTGAAGGAACAGCTGTGGTGATAAGGTACGAGGGACCGAAAGGAGGTCCTGGCATGAGGGAGATGCTCCAGCTCACGTCGATGCTCGTAGGTATGGGGATAGGCGAGAAGGTGGCAATGATCACCGACGGCAGGTTCTCGGGAGCGACCCACGGCATGATGATAGGTCATGTCTCCCCTGAGGCCGCCGAAGGCGGACCGATCGCTGTGATCAGGGACGGTGATTTGATTAGGATAGACATCGAAAAGCGCCTTCTGGAAGCCGAACTCAGCAGCGAGGAGATTGCCTCAAGGCTTTCGAGATGGTTCCCGCCGGAGCCAAAGTACAGGAGGGGCGCATTCTACAGGTACAGCAAGATGGTTACATCGGCATCGACAGGCGCCGTGCTGAAGTAGCCGCCGGTTAGAGCATCTCCGGTTTTTTTGCCTCTTCGCCTTCATTTTCTTGCCTATGCGCTACTTCGCGGCTCAGTCATGCCTGAGTGCAACGACGGGATCCATCTTGGATCCTCTCCTGGCGGGGTAGAAGCCCGCAAGCAATGCGACCGCGACGGCAAACAGGAGCACGAATACAGCGACATCTGCCCTAACTATAGGCGTGTATGAGAAAGGAGTCGCGGAGCCGAATGAGCTTGCAGTCCGGCTCATCCCGGCAGACAGGGCAACTGGTATGATGTAAGAGATGCCCGTGCCCACCAAGATGCCCAGGATCCCGCCTATAACCCCCATGATGGTGGCCTCAGAGAGGAATATCAGCAGCACATTGTTGTTTGTGAATCCCAGCGCCTTCAGCACACCAATCTCGCGCGTCCTCTCTATGACTGAGACGAACATTATGTTCATTATGCCAAGCCCGGCCACGAATAGCGAGATCGCGGCTATCGCCCCGAGGAGGACTGTGAGCTGCCCTGTTATTGTGGAGACTATTTGGGTAATCTGCTTCACGGTCAGTATGGTAAGCCTTGTCCCATAGATCGCCTTGATGTTCTCCACAACGTAGTCAACCGATTCGACATCGGTCGTCTTTATGAAGAGAGCGCTGTAACTGCTCCTGCCCAAAAGGGTCATGGCCCCCCTGATAGACATGAAGAGGCTTTCGTCGACAGAGACGAGCGTGGCGGTTCCATAAGGCTCGAGAACTCCGACAACCTGGACGGTCTTCTTCACTGGATTTACGAGTCCTATCTCGATCGTTGCTGATTGTCCAGCTACAACCATTGGGTATGACAGATCCTGGGGCTGCTTAACAGACGATCCAACAGTGACCTCAGAATAGCTCAAGGGCTGGAAAAGCCTCCCTTCCTCATAGGAGGCGCCGCTGATCAGGATCTCGAACTCGGCGCTGTCTACCCCGACCAGTGTGAAGAGCTTGGAGGTGCCGCCGCCGTAAACCCTCACAGGAGCGGTAACCACCGGAACGACATACTCAACACCAGGTATCTGCAGCAATTTGTTGACGTCGGTCTGGGTGATTACCACGGCTCCCGAGGCGGGCCTGACGCTGATGGTGTTTGGTCCGAGCTTGTTTACCTGCTCAAGTATGCTGTTCTGGATCCCCTCAGTCTGGGAGACGAGCGCTATCACGGCTGCTGTCCCAACCATGATGCCAAGTATAGTGAGAGCAGCACGCAGCCGGCGCTGTTTGATTCCCCTAAGCCCCCATCTGAATATGTCTGAATACCTCATCTGATGCTATCACGCTTCCTGCGCCTTAGGATTAATGCGGACAATGCGAGGGCAGCTGCCAAAGCCAGGATGTACGGCCAGTAGCTGTTCAGGAAAACTTGGTATGCGGGCTGCGCAGGCTGCGCCTGCCCATTGTTGTTTGCGGCGACTTTGATGCTTAGCGGCACTATTAGGTAACCCTCCTGGATCTGGCTTAGGCTGTCTTTGTACGTGTAAGTCAGGTTTAGTCTATAAGCTCCGCTGGTCAAGTTGTCACCGACTAAGCTTATCGTGAATGATGATGGCACGTCCACCGCGATGTCTCCGATGAATATCCTGTCGCTAGCGACAGGTCTAAATTCTTCGCTCCCTGAAGGGGTCAATATTGCGCTCTTAGCAGGCGAAGTACCGAGGTTTATCATAGTGACTGAGAGCGAAAATGGCTTGCCCGAGGATATATTTTGGGGAAAAGTCGAGGTCTCCAGCACTATGAGGTCGACCTGGCCCTTGACGAGAATGCCCGCCTGCTTGGTCTCCTGCCTCGACCTCTGGAGAGAGTCTGTGTAGAACAGCGAAGTGCTGAGCGTGGCGACAGATCCTGCTGAAGAGGGTGGCACATACACCGAGACGTTCACGCGGGCTTCCTGCCCAGGGGCAAGATCCCCGAGCACCCAGGTCCCGTCGCTGCCTATCAGGACGAATGTTGATGATTGCGGGATCGAGACGGATCCGGTGCCTGTGAGAGATGATGCCTGCGAACCAGAAAAGCCGATCCCAAGGACAGTCCCGCTGACGGGCCCAGACCCGATGTTCTTTATGGTTAACTCCAGCTGGTTTGTCCTGCCTGCGATCACCTCTTGCGCACTCAGGGAGACGCTGAAGCTGGTGATCTCAGATGGGGCGGCAATGACCCTAATGCCTGCATACCTCGTCTCCTGGACATAAGTGAAGCCGTCAGAATACGCGAATTGGACAGGGAAGAGAAACACGGATCCGGCGGTGGATGCCAGAGCATAGATGGTCACAGGGATGGTGGCTGTCCCATTAGCCCCAAGCGCGTCGATCACCCAGTGCCCAACACTGTCGTAAATTATGAACTGGGATGATCCTTGAACCGAAGTGGTGGTGGGGGTGAGTGCAGTAAACAGGGATGCGCCCCCTGTCAGTTGTGATGTCCCCGCGCCGCCCGGGTGCCCTAGTACGACTGTAACGTTGCGCGCTTCCCTCATTCCTGTATTCTGTATGACAAGGTATGCTGTGTTGTTCTGGCCCGGTTTGAACTCATTCGGCGAGATCCGCGGAACCAGGATAGCCGACTCGAGATCCCTGTTTGCCACGCTAAAGCCGACCGACCTCGTGGTGGTGGTCGTGACAGAGTCTCCACGGTAACTGATGCTGAATGAGATCTGCAGGATCTGACCTGCTGCCGAGGGGGAGACGTAGACTGTCATGTTGAAAGATTTTGCCTCCCCAGGTTCAAGCGCGGAGAGGTTGAACCTCCCGTCTCCGCCTGTGATCATCATGAGGTTTCCTCCGGTGAGTGAGGTGCCGATCGATGCTGATGCAATGACCTCATTTGCCGTGGTGTTTCCCAGGTTCGAGAGCGTGAATTCTATCGTATTCTCAGCCCCTGCGACCAAGATCTGCCTGTCAGAAAGGAGCGAAAAGTTCACTGCACACTCTGCAGGATGGACAGGGGCCAGCTGGATTATCGATATGAGGAGCAGGAGGGCGATCGCCACTCCTTTGCGCCTCTCGACACTAATCATTGTTTTTGCACCGCTGATAAATCGAAGTGGAACACTTTTATAGTTTCTACTTTGCATGCAAGACCTCCTCCTTCTCTATCCTGCCATCCCTGAAGTACCAGATCCTGTCGCAGTAAACGGTGAGCTCCAGATTATGGGTGACCATTATCACTGTGACCCCTTTTTCGGCATTAAGCTTTCTCAGTATGTCGATGATCTCGAGGCTGGATTTAGAGTCCAAGTTTCCGGTCGGCTCGTCTGCCAGTATGATTTGGGGGTCATTTGCCAGCGCCCTGGCTATTGCGACCCTCTGCTGCTGCCCTCCGCTTAGCATCGACGGGCGGTTCCTCTCGAAGCCCTTCAGCCCAACCATCTCCAGGAGCTCATAAGACCTCTTCCGCCTCAGTTCAGGGGGAACCCCGGCTGCTACAAGCGGGGTCTCAACATTCTCAGCGGCGCTCATGTAGGAGAGCAGGTTGAATGTCTGGAACACGAAGCCGAGCTTCTTGTTCCTGAGATCCGCGAGCTTGTTGTCGCTGAGGGTAGAGATGTCCGCGCCGTCTATCATCATCACGCCTCTCGTCGGCCTGTCAAGTGCCCCCATTATGTTGAGCAGTGTTGACTTGCCGCTCCCCGAGGGACCGACGATGGCTATGTACTCCCCGCGCTTCGCCTTGAAGCTGACCCCGCGGAGGGCAGGGTACTCTATCTCCCCGAGCTTGTAGATCTTCCACAAATCATTTGCCACCATCACAGCCTGATTATTGCCGCCCCTCTGATCCTGCTCCCCACCCAACAAGCAACACCTCAACGAATCCCATTTGTTAGAAAAGGATTTACAACGTATAAAAACCGTGCTGTCGATCCCGAAACCCAAAAGGATATTATATCTATGATCGAGACCTTCTAACCGGTGGCTGTATTGGAGGGTGCAATGTTGAGCAAGATATGGAGCAATTCTTTTGTAGATTCGTCTGCCCTTCTCGGCGAAAAGGTCAGGATGGAAGTGGACTTCATCTACATTGCCCCATTCGCAGAGCTTGAGGGGGATGTGACTATTGGCGGCGGGACGAACGTCCAGGACGGCGCGCGCGTTTTGGGGCCTTCCAGCCTCGGCTCACTCGTGAGCGTAGCGCACAGGGCTGAAGTTATCTCGTCGAAAATTGGTGATTTCACATTCATTGGTTTCAACGCAAGGATAAAGAATGCTGAGCTGAAGCCAGGCTGCTTCATTGGGCACGGTGCAATCGTAGAGAACACAGTCCTGGATGAGGGATCGTATGTCCCCCCAGGCGGGAGGGAACCGACCGGATATGTAGACGAAGCCCTCACGGCGTTCAAAGAAGAGGTCTTGGAAGTCAATTCAGAGCTGGCCCTTGGATATGTCGACCTGTTCAGCTTGCTGCATTCAGCGCAAGATCAAATCTCGCCATCTCCCAAGACGAGCTGGAACGGGAAGATGCATTTCCCGAAGGCTGAGAAGGCTAAATTCTTGGGCAAGGTCAGAGTTATCGGCAATGTTGAGTTTAAGGGATACGCCGAAGTGGGAGACAGGACCTCAATCAGGGGGGACGAAGGTTTCCCAATCGTCATCGGGGCTAACGCCAAGATAGGCAACGACGTAGTCTTCCACAGCCTCAAGGGGCATGGGATCGAGGTAGGAGCGGACGTGAAAATTGGAGATAGCTCAGTCATACACGGACCCGTCAGGATAGGTGACGGAGCAGCCATTGGGCCGAGGTGCATTCTCCTCAAGTGCGAGGTCGATCCCGGGGCATGCCTCAATGAGGGCACAATCCTGATAGGCAAGCGCATGGGCAGGGACGGAATTACCGAACTAGGAAGCAAGTGAGGTTTGAAGCAAGGAAGGGATTAGCGAAAGAAAGGCGGACTGGATGTGAAATATTGGACTGGTTGATAGTTCTGATCGAGGGGCTAAAGGACTACGGCTATGCTGGCGGGCTGCTGATTGGATTCGTGGGCAACCTGATACCATTCTTGCCTGTCCCCTTTCTAATACCCGTATTCCTACTCTCGAGCATCATGGATCCTTTGCCTCTTGGGGTCGCAGTGGGCATCGGGGCAACGTTCGGAAAATGCGTTTCTTACATTATTGGCAGGGGAGGAGCGACATTCCTTTCAGAGAAGAAGAGGCAGGAGCTGAGGTGCTTCTCAAAAGCCTTGGGGAAGTTTGGCGACCTTGCGATCTTCCTATTCTCGGCGTTCCCGCTCCCTGATGATGTGATAATAATACCTTTTGGGCTGGCCAAGTACAGCTTCAGGCGCTTCTTCACAATGCTCCTGCTAGGCAAGCTCTTCCTCGGGCTTCTCGTTGCATATTCCGGGCATTATTCATTTGAGGTAATTATGGGATTCTTTGGCGAGGGCAACGTCCTGATAGGATTGATCGGATCGGTTGTGCTTTTAGTAATACTGACTGTGGTAATCCTCAAGATAGACTGGATTGAGGCCGTCGAGTTCATAAACAGCAATGGCGTCTTGGCATATGCCAAGATGGTCCTTTACAGGACCTTCAAGAAGGGAGGGTGACAGCAAAGAAAGGCCGCCGATGGCGATTCTCAGCCAACTGAGCATTGTTGATGGCGGCTCCAGAAATGCGCTCAAACCGTTTCCGATTCCCATGGAACTGCATAGAATGGTTTTAAAGATGGTCTTCCAGAGTATTTCCGGTGATGGGCTTGAAGATAACGCTGCTTGCTCATACGCCTGACCCTGAACGCACTGCGGCTGCAGCGGCAAGGCAGTGCTATTCAAAGTTCAGTGCTACTAAGGCATATGGCGATCTCTCTATGGAGGACATAAGTAAGCTCCTCAGGAAAATAATCTCCAGCGGTCACCTTTCAGTGCTCGAGCATGCCTCATTCACCTTCGTTGTGGAGGGAATCTCCCGCGCATGCAGCCACCAACTGGTGAGGCACAGGATTGCATCCTACTCCCAGCAGAGCCAGCGTTATGTCAAATTCGACGAGCTCGATTTCGTAATCCCAGATAGCGTTGCGAATGACGGTGAGTCTATGAGGGTGTTCTTGTCGGCTCTCGAAGGATGCAGGGAGGCCTACAGCAGGCTCCTGGCAAATGGCATACCGGCTGAGGACGCTCGATACATACTCCCTCAGGCTTCTCCAACAAAGATTGTTGTCACTATGAATGCGAGGGCCCTCCTTAACTTCTTCGAGCTCAGGTGCTGCCTCTCTGCCCAGTGGGAGATCAGAAAGGTGGCCGAGGAGATGCTCTCCCTTGTGAAGGGGGTCGCCCCAACGATCTTCGAGAATGCCGGACCGTTCTGCGTCTCAAGGCGGATATGCCCAGAAAAGAAGTACTCCTGCCCAAAGTGGGTCGAGCTCTACAAGAAAGGCAGTGCATAGCCCCTCCATGTCTAACGCGTCTAGACGGATTCCTCGAAGAACGCCTTAATCCTCTCCAGCGACTCCTCCTTGACTATCATCGTGACCCTCTGATCAGGCTCCAGGACATGGTTTGGATCTGGGCGGAGAGTCGTGCCGTTCTTCTTGACTTTTATAATCAGCCAGTCGGTAATCAGTGGGAGATCGATGATCCTCCTCCCTGCCACCAGCGAATTCTTGGCGACCTTCAGGTCCACGATCTTGACCCCGACCGGGATAGCCCCTTCGATCGGGAACTCCTCTTTGATCAGCCTGAGAACCTTCTCTGCAGCTGTAAGCTCTGGGCAGAGTGTGTCACTTATCCCCAGCTTCTCAGCTATCTTCGCCATCCTAGGGTCGCCTATCCTCGCTATCGTCCTCTTCACGCCGAGCTCCTTCGCAATGAGGCAAGCGAGGATGTTTGCCTCGTCCTTGCTGATTACTGATATCACAAGATCGAAGGTGGCTATGTCAGCTGCTGCGAGATCGTCCATATTGGTAACGTCCCCCTTGAGAGCCAACACGTCATACTGCTCCGAAAGCTCCCTGCATACGTCCTCGTCGATGTCCATTATGGCGATCTCATGCCCCTTGTTGTTCAGCTCCCTGATTAAGTACCTGCCGATGCCGCCGGCCCCAAATATCAGGATCCGCATAAATCAAGACGTCATCTCGGATTCAACTGTCAATAAACACATATATATAAATTTAAAATATGCTTCTTGTCCAGAACGAGGTCTTC
>CALGKV010000029.1 GCA_937930465.1 Methanosuratincolales archaeon
TTATCCGATCGGCTCTTGGGTTACTATTTGCTCAGATTCATCTCTTGAACCTATCGTAGCCATGCATTGGACGGAGTCTAAATGCAAAATAAACGAGGCGAATGATCGCCTACTGACAGCCAACCTGGATTAAGGATCACACAAATCAGAAGAGGTGCGAGGCTTTGTACAACTCAAGATCCAACAGGCGAAGGTGACTCTGATCCTTGGAGCGCCGCTGGGTCCATGTCGAATGTGACTCGATTCCACAAAATTTGCTAATTTTTGACTGCGATCCCACAGGCTTTTATCCTTCTTAGGAAAGCTTTGATCGATGGTTATGGAAGTCTTCGAGGCAATTTTGAGGAGGAGGTCAGTCAGGTCGTACCTGCCTGATCCTGTTCCGCAGGAGAAGATAAACAGGATACTGGAGGCTGGCCGATTGTCGCCTTCGGCAATGAACAAGCAGCCGTGGCACTTCATCGTTGTAACCGATCCAGAGAGGAGGAAAGAGCTGGCGCACGGCAAGTTCGGGTGGATGCTTAAGGAGGCACCCCTTGTGATAGTCGGGTGCGGCGACAGGGAGGCTTCTCCGAAATGGTACAAGGTCGACACGGCGATAGCGCTCCAGACGATGGTAATAGCCGCGACCGGGGAGGGGCTTGGCACATGCTGGGTAGGCAGCTTCGACGAGGAGAAGGTGAAGGAGATCCTCAAGATACCGGGCAAATACGAGGTTGTTTCAATGCTTGCAGTGGGGTACCCAAAGGATGGGATCAGCCTGACGGGGATGATCACTTCCGTGCTGAGGAACAAGAAGAAGATAGGGGAGATAGCAAGCTACGAGGAGTATGGCAATAGCCCGCGCACATGAAACACTAAGCACCTTCAATAGTCTGGAGGCATCTAACCAATTCGGCGCCTGCCGACTCGAAACGGAGAATCTTGAGATGATTACGTCTCACCCTCTATCTCGACGGCGATCTCGTTCCTTCGCATGAACCACGGGACATATGGCGGGTTGTACAGCATGCTTAATAGGGGACCCTTAGTCCTAAAACCTTCCTTTGAGAGGAAAGACAAGAGCTCCTTTGATTTCTCCTCGAACTTTGACTGGGACCACCTTCCAGAAAATCGGATGACGGCGAGCGTCCGGGCAGGCAACTGAACTATCTTGATCCTACTGTCCAGCGGCTCAGGCGCTGTTTCGAGCGTGTAAGATGAAGGGAGGACGAATGACATCGATGTCGAGTCGGAGATGACCGGGGCGGTCATGGCAATTTTTTCCGAGATCACGGGCGCTGTCATTGAGACCTTCTTCCGCTGGAGGTTCTTTCCGGAAATATAATCGAAGAGCAGACTGAACGGATCTTCAGCGCCTTCCGCTTTGGCCAAAATGATTGGCGGGTATCGCCGGATCTCCACTTCCCCAGATTTCTTTATGACCGCGTACTTGGGCTCCTCGACCATAGAAAATAACTCTCAGGGGAGGGATTTAACTGTTACAGCGCTAAATGGAAAAAAGTGGGGCGGGCAGCCATCACTTAAGCTCTTCTAAGCCTTGCTGAAGAGCCTGCTTGAGAGCGCCCTCAATTGCGAAGAGGCAGTAGCTCTTGATCCTGCAGGCAGTGATGCAGAGACGGCACGCCCTCGGCCATCACTAGGAGCTTGGGAAAATCCGGTGGGCACGCCTTTGAGAGACTCTTTGATCTCCATCAGCTTTGCACGGGCCAAGTAAGACTTTGATTTGACCAATGTCCCCTGTCCCCTGAATTGCTCTGCCTTCGCACGTATTTCGGATGCCCTTTTCCCAGAGCTTTTGATAAGCGAAAGGGCTAGCCTTGCTTCTGCTTCAGCATTGGATTTCATTGCATGATTTTTTCCCGCCACAATTGCCACCCCCTTTATTTGCCTCCGGAATCCGACGCAGACAAAGCCTTTACCTCCTCAGGGGTGAACGTCTTTGACGATCCGTCGCTTCCCCTCACTGTGATTGAGCCATCTTTGCCTGCTGTAAGGCTAGAGCCGTCTGGTTTCGCCACGGTGATGGTTCCATCAGGGGAAGATTCGATAGCGGTGCCGTCAGGGTGGATCTCCTTGTACGAGCCTTGAGGATTAAGCTCTAGTGAAGCACCATCCTTGTCCTTGTAGGTCAAAGATCCGTCCTTGCCAATATTCATTGAGTTGCCCTCGGTGTCGGTCATGGTCCATTTGCCTTCCGAGGCATCAAATTCAGCAGTTCCTTTTCCTGGGATTTCCATCGCTATGTTACCTTCAGTGTCCACATTTGCCTTGCTGCCGTCGCTGAACTCAGCGTTGACGCCATTTTCGCTTAGAATGAACTTCCCATCTTTGTTGGAGAGTGTGAATGTCCCGTCAGCCGTTCCTCCTATTGAAGTGCCGTCTTTGGTGGTCACAGTGCCATCAATTGTCCCGCTTTCCGGGTCGTACGTAGCATTTCCTCCTATCCCATCTACTACTGAGAGTTTGCCGTCAGGGTTCTTGTTAAATGTGAGGCCGGCCAAATTGCCAGATCCTATTGTCTTTGATATGGTATAGCCATCCTTGTCCCAGGTTTCGGAGGATCCGTCCGGTTCAGTCTTGGTCACTGTCCCATCAGGCCTTATGCTGACGCTTCCGCCGTCTGGCATTGTGGTTGTCCTTGTGCCGTCAGGGTAGGTTATCCCGACCCTGCCGTCTGGAACTGTTGTCTCGACCCTGCCGTCTGGGTACTCTGTTGAGACGGTACCATCAGGAAGGTATGTCTTGCTAGTGCCGTCGGGGTATTCTGTATAGGCAGTGCCGTCAGGCTGCTCCATGTGGACGGTTCCGTCCGAGTAGAGTGTGCCCTTCGTGCCGTCAGGCATTTCCTTCACAACCGTCCCGTCCGGGTTCACTTGCACTGTAGTCCCAGGCGGATCGTTCGGATCAGGAGACGGGATAGGGGTGCCCGCCACCGGGGGCTCGGATTGGATCTCTCCCCTCCCAGCAGCATACTCTTCACCCCCGCTGATCCCCTCGCCTGACCAATCGGTCTCATCCATGAACTCATATGCAGCTACGCCAGCGACAGCGCCAGAGCCCAAAGAGGCAATTCCATGGTGGAAGACCTCGAAGAATTCATCCCCCACTATCAGCAAAGGAGCGCCGGAGTAGAGCTGCATGAAATGGCTGATAGCCGAAATCCCGAAGGCAAGCACTGCGGACGAGAGGATGCTCAACGAACCCCTCCGGAGAGGAGGGATTCTGAAGGCTGTCGGGCGGATAGGAGGCACCGGCACTGCCCCTGACTTGCCGAAGTATTTTGATATTATGAAGAGAATCAGCCCAGCCCATGTGACAAAGAATCCAACCGCATAGAAACCCGAGTAGAACATCGCTGCGAATTTTCCGGTAGTGATCAGGTAGCTTATTGTCGGAGAGAGCGTGTATAGCAGGAGA
>CALGKV010000030.1 GCA_937930465.1 Methanosuratincolales archaeon
TCGAAGAGCCTGAAGAGATGTCGCTCGGAAAGAACCCCCCATATTGTTCCGTCCTCTTTGATGAGTGGAAGCATTCCTATGTCATGCTTGGACATAATGTGCATCAGCTCTGGAAGGGGTGAGGAAACTCTCCCAAGTATCGGCTTCCTGTTTACTATTGGCGAAATCGAGGTGGCTAGCAAGGAACGGATATCGTTCCCCGTAACTTCGCGGACAGAGGCGAACTTGTCCCCGCCACCGAGGAGGCTCAGCAGATCCTTAGCTGAAACTATCCCTGTCAGCCGAACGCCGTCCTCCGAGACGAGCGCATGCCTGACGCTCCTCTCATTCATTTGCTTCAGAGCATTAACAACCGTATCATTCTCAGAGAGTACGACCGCCGGCGGGTGCCTTGCGATAGAAGCTGCAGGGTAACAGCCCATCAGTACCACTGCCGATTTATTGGGGCAGGTTAAAGTTAAAGTTGTTGGTGGGGGTTTGTTTTGTTCCTAGTCATATATGACATTCAAGCTGAAAGAGATCCTCACGGGATTAGGATTAGACTGGTCAGGGCATTGAGGAGATCCGGGGCGCTCCAGATACAGAGGTCGGTATGGATAATGGAATCAATGAGACCTGACCTGCTCAGGATTGTTGATGAGTTCAGGAGGGCGGGAGGGAAGGTCAAGCTCTCAGAGTGGCTTCCAAGATCCCTAGGAGAGGTCGCATCTAATGAAAGCCAACTGAGGAAGGCATTCTTGGCGGTTATTGGAGCAGATCCCCTTGCCGAGGAATGGCATGTGAAAATAAGCGGGATACTAGAAAAATTCGGATACATGGTCGAAGTAAGGCCCGTCAGCGAGAGCGCGATGGCAGAGTACTCGAAGATCTTCGGAAGAAGGCTCGACTATTCTGCGATGGAAAAGAGCACAAGCAGGCTCCTTGACGAGGCAGTTTTGGACGATCTGGACGCCCTGTTGATCCTTAACTCTGGAAGGACGTCCCAGAGTGGCATGGTCTATGTCGCACAGACTCTGTCCAATACCAAGGTTTTGAAGGGCATGACTTCTCTTCCGTTGATCCAGATCGAGAGCCCGGGCAAGCCTGACTCGGCAATCGTGGTTTGGAACGAAACTGGGAGGGGTTTGGCTGATAGGTTGGCTGGCGAGCTTTCGATGCCAGTGATCACCCCGAGCGTGGAGATCAGAAGAGTAACTGTGAACGGTTCAAGGGAAGTCAGGCAGATCCAGTACGCCGAAGTCGGAGACATTATAGTCGTTAACGGTAAAGAGGTGGGCATTTGTCTTTCAGACAAGGTGTATTTGATAGCAGAAGGCGGGAGGATCGTGGACATAATGGGAGGTAGGCTCTTTGCCAAAGTGAAAAAATTGAAACTTGATTCGCTGGGCAAAACCATAATAAAGACAGTTCCGAGGGATACAAAAGCATCTCGATGCAATAAGGAATGACGCGTTGCACAATTTGGAGCCGATCCAGCGATAAAAAAATAATAATCGTTAATTTTTGCTAGTTCTTTTGCGTTGCGACTTTTACCGGGGCCGAGAGTTTCTTCCATGCAACCAGACCGAGGAATAGCACAAGGATCCCCACTAAGGCGATCCCGCCTATGAAAGCCATCGATGGAGGCACGTAAGATATTCCCTTCGCCTTCAAGCCGTCAATGACTGCAGAGACTGTGACGACTGGCGTTCCCTGGGGGAGCGGGTTCTTGAAGACTGCGAGCGGGTTGTTGGGGTTATAGCCGTTGTCAAGAAGCAGCTGTGCCGAGGTAGAGTTTATTGCAATTCGGTTGTTGGCGCAGCTTTGGACTATCTTGGTACCGAGGAGTATCCTCGCTGTGTCTGGCGTCACGCTCACTACGCTGCCGTTCCTGATGATGATTGTTATCGTAGGGGCGGACGTCCCGTACCAGCTGTCGAGTGCAGTTATGTTTACATTCGGGTGGGCAGCCACGCTCCTCAGCATGCATCCGGGGCAGCACGTCCATATCCGCTGTCCGGTATTTGCATCGTACATTACAATGTTCCTTTCCATCTCGGGCGTTATCAGCATCCCGCAGGCTTCGCACCTGGGAGTCGCGTAGTACTGTAGGTATAGGTATCCTGAGGATCCGATTATTGCTGCTGCAACCACCACAAAAACCAGAGGCATGACAATGCTCTTCTTCATATATTTGGACCTCAGGTGAAATAAAAAATGTAACCAATTAAAGAGTTTTGGAATTGAATTCTTAAGCGGGAGTTTTAGATTTCACTATCGAAGACTCACTGAGGCGCTTCAGTGCCTCGAGGAAATCCTCCATCTCTAGCGAGTCTCTTACCTCGCCCTTCAGTGTTGCCCGGATTAGGGATTTCTTGGCCTCGTTGACAAGCTCGTGGATGTCGGCACCGGAGAACCCCTCGGTCATCCTGGCTATCTCGTCTACCACAACGCTCGCCCCTACCGGGACATCGCGGAGGTAGACCTTGATTATCTCCGCTCTTGATCTTACGTCGGGGAACCCGACGTATATGTGCTTTTCTATACGGTTTGCCCTCAGCAGGGCCGGGTCTATTGCCTCTTGGCGGTTCGTTGCGGCAAGCACCATTACGCCTTTGAGCTCCCGGATGCCATCGAGTTCGGTGAGGAGTTGAGTAGTTACAGGCACAAATTCGGGGCTGCCGACATTGGAGCGGGCGGGTGCAATCATGTCGATCTCGTCGATGAAAACTATCGCAGGGGAATTGTCCCTTGCCCTTCTGAAGATGTCATTTATCTTTGAAGCAGCCTCACCCATATTGCCCCTAGAAAGCTCTGCGCCACTGACTGGGAAGAAGTTTGCCTTGACTTCGTTGGCGATTGCTTTGGCGAGGAGCGTCTTGCCGCAGCCAGGAGGGCCGTACATGAGCACTCCTTTCACCGCCCTTACTCTTAGCCTTTCCATCAGATCAGGCCGCTTTATCGGCAGCTCAAAAGCCTCCCTAAGCTCAGCCTTCACGTCGTCGAGGTCTCCTATGTCGTCAAAGGTAACTTCTGGTATTCCGGATTCCCAGCTCTTCGTAACACGCCGGTCTCGCTCGAAATCGACCCGAAACCGTTCATATTCCTCGAGCATTGAAAAGTCAACAGAGGGGCGCGTGCCCTTTATGGCTTCCTCAAGAGCTTCCTGCGATACAGGGGCAGATTTGCCGTTTTTCAGACCCTCATAGAAGGCGGAGGAGAAGATCTTGTTGACCGCAGCCTCGATGTCTGCGCCTGTAAATCGCTCTGAGAGCTCTGCAAGCCGGTCAAAGTCTATCCCGGGGGCAACGGGCTTACCATCAAGGTAGCATTTGAATATTTCTTTTCTTGCATCCTTGTCAGGGGGACCGACATAGATTATTTTGTCGAACCTGCCCGGCCTGATCAGCGCCCTATCAAGCAGCTGCGGCTTGTTGGTCGTAGCGACAATTATCACATCAATATTCCGTTGGTTTATGGAGTCGAGCTCGGAGAGGAGCACATTCATGAGGCGGGGGGTAACATCGTCTGACTTGTACATAGTCCGATCTTTGCCGATCGAATCGATGTCATTTATCGCCAGTATGCATGGGGCATTCTCACGCGCGCTGCTGAAAAGCTCGCTTATCCTGTGCTCGCTCTCCCCGTACCACTTTGATAGCAGTTCGCTGAGGCTCACCTCGTAATACCTTACCCCAAGCTGGGATGCCAACCCCCTTAGGATAGTAGTCTTTCCTGTGCCCGGAGGGCCGTACAGCAGAATGCCCCTGGCAGGCTTGACTCCGAACCGGCTGGCATCCTTTTTGTACTTGATAGGGAGGGCGACACTGCGGAGCAGCTCGTTCTTTATGTGATCCAAACCCTTTGTTCTCGCCCAGCAGGACTTCAGATCCGATGGTTCAAGGGACCCTGACTCCCCAACTTTACCGAGCCCGCCTCGGGCATCGTAAAAAGGCGACCTTGAAAAGATATCGATCAAGCCGCTTGAGCTGAGCTGCGGTTTGGCCCTGAAGATCGGCCTCAAAGACAAGAACGCAAAGGAGGATATGAAAGAACACAGCGCAGAAAGCCCAACCTGCTCTATCGAACCGAAGATCAAAAATCCGCCTACAACTGTGCCTACGGCAGCCGCAATTATCCTTGTCAGCCGAGTGTTTAGCCCAAAGTAGTAGAAAACCTTCCTGCCATAGGTTGCAATAATCACAATAAGCGAGCCCGTCCCGGCGAAATAGAATGGAGTCAACTCGAGAAGGTATCTGACGGATGAAGAAGAGAGCTGCTCTTGCCAACCTGATCCGATGAAAATCCCAAGCAGCAATGAAGGGAAATAAAGAGAGGAAAGTTCCGAGATGCTTGGGAAGAAGACTGAAAAGTAATAGGCAGTTGGGATCGAATACCCGAGATACTGCCCTAATATGAGGTAGGTTCCGAATGCTGAATAGAGAATTAGAGCTGAGGCTCCGGCCCGTGCAGACTTCAAAGCGCTTAGGACGGCTATTGCAGGCAAAACGAGAATCGGACTAAAGCTCCAACCCATCATCATCCCCAAGAACAGACCCGCTAATGACCCCAGCCAATCTCCCAGGCACCCCAGGAAGGCAACAAGAAAGAGCGCTATGATGACTAAGACCTGGTACGGAACGCCGCCAGGACTGATTGGGGACGAAAGCGCGAGGTCGGCCGCAGGCATAGCTAGCGAGCCAAGCACGACTAAAGGGGCGATCCTTGGTCTGAAATATGACATTATTCCGACAGCGGCAGACAAGAGAGTTGCCACTGGCAATGTGAAGTAAGAAATAGAGTGGAACGAGGCTAAGGCAACTGCGCCTATTATGACGGATCCGACAGGAGACTTCTGGGCTTCGACCGGCATATAGAAACATTATTTTTGTAAGAGGGTATTTAGGTTTTGGATTCTGGAGTCTGTCATTGCATACAAGAAAATGCTTATTACAAGAAGAAGTTTTCCGAAAGAGTCATGAGGCTGAGGTTCTTAGCAGTATCTCTTGCAGTAATTTTGGCAATGTACATTCTTCCATTCACTGCCCTTAGTGGAGTCGAGGGGCCCTATACTGCGTTGCTATGGACGGCGTTATCCGCGGCATACCTTGCTTTTGTCTGGCTTGAACTGAGGAGGGATTAGGATGGATATTATTCCAGCCTATCTTGCGATCGCAATCTACATCGTGGCGGGTACCGCGATAGCTTGGCTAGCCAAAAAGCGTCTCAAAAAGGATGTGAAGGACTTTTACACAGCGGGTGGCAGGTTCGGGTCTCTGGTTGTCTCCCTTTCTTATGCAGCTACCACTTACAGCGCATTTATGTTCATTGGTCTGGTCGGGCTGAGCTACCAGAGCGGCGTGGGGGCGATGGGGTTTGAGTTGGTCTACTTCGTGGGCACCCTCTTCTTACTTTATTATCTGGCACCAAGATACTATTCGCTCCACAGCAGGCATGGCTATGTTTCACCGGCTGAAGTCCTTACCGACAGGTATGGAAGCCCCGCGGTCGGCATGGTAGTGACGCTGATCTCGCTGGTTGCGCTGATACCTTATTCCTCTGCTCAGATCATGGGTATAGCACTAGCAGCCGAGGGAGCCTCCAGGGGCGCCATCCCGTTTGCGATTGCAGTCATAATAGCGGTGTCGCTTGCTCTGCTATGGTCTGTTGTGGCAGGGGTTTGGAGCGTTGGCTGGACTGATGTCTACCAAGGGATACTGATGATCTTTGCCGGCGTAGTGATATTGGCATGGGCAATGAGCTGGGCGCTAAGACTTCCCTCTTTTTCATTCATGTCAGGAGAGCTGGGTTACGTGCCGAACAGCTACTGGACGCCCCAGACCTTCCTCAATATGACAATCCCATGGTTCTTCTTTGCAATTACCAACCCGCAGGTCGTTCAGAGGCTATTCGCACCCAAGAGCAGGGAGGCGCAGAGGAAAATGGTCACACTCTTTGGGGCGTACGGGCTGATATTCACAGTCATGGTGTGCACCCTGGGGCTTGTCCTTAGGGGAGCCGCAGCTGCAGGAGGGTTCCCCCTGGTCGCGTACCGGGACGCTGTCACGCCGACTCTCTTGGGCATTTTACCGCCATGGATCACAATCCTTGGTCTTGTTGCCATCACCGCCGCATCGATCTCGACCATAGACAGCATAATTCTGACCTTGAGTTCGATGTCTATCAGGGACGTCTTGTTGCCACTGCGCCCGAATTTGGGACAGAAGGCACAGATCGCGGTAGGCAGAGCAGTAATGATCGTGTTGGCATTGGCTTGCATGATCTTTTCGCTCTCGAGACCGGGCCTCATCGTGGATCTATCAGTTCTTTCATCTTCGCTGCTGCTCCCAGTAGCGCCGCTTGTGCTTGGGAGCTTCCTTTGGGGCAGGGGCGGGAGGCGCTCAGCATTGGCATCGCTTGTGGCAGGGTTCGCGACTGCAACAGTGCTTTACTACCTGAAGCTCAGCCCGATTGGGCTGCCGATGAACATATGGACATTGGCGATATCGTCTCTCGTCTATCTGATCCTAGGGTCTTTCGAAAAGATCCCAGAGGGAGGTAAGAAGATAAGGGAGGCTTAGGTGGGGCTCTTTGTTGAAGGAGGTTTTTGTCAGGAGGGATATACTCGAGGTATTCCTTGAGCTGTGCAGGGAGGTCTTCCCCCGCGAGAACATAATGCTCATCCGCGGGAAGGTCAGAGGAGAAAGGACAGAAATAAAGGAGTTCTTAATACCTCCGTTTTCAACATACGGAGAAGGCTTCTCGTCTTTCCCCTCGCATATGATACCCTTTGACCTGAGCATAATAGGAATCGCGCATTCCCATCCTTCTGGCAACAACAGCCCATCAGACGAGGACATGAACCACTTCTACGGCAGGATAATGATCATAGCAGCTTACCCATACAACGAGGACAGCGTTGCGGCTTACAACAGCAAAGGAATTAAGTTAGAGTTCACCGTAGAATAGCTTGGTGCTGAGATTGAGATTCGGTGCAGGCCAGATCGTGAGCCTACTTGGCCTGGCATTTCTCCTGATAGCTGCAGCCGAAGCCGTACATGCGGCTCTCTCGCTCGAGGGGGAGTTGATCTCAGAGTGCGGGGCAGAGATGCAGAGCAGCTATGTGCAGTACAACGCGATAATTCTCCAGGTATCTGGGGCTGCAGCCTTAGGCTTCCTCATGAACTACCAAAGCGATTATGTAAAGAAGGTCGCAGCCAAGTTCAACTCGGGCGACCTCAAGAGGCTATTCCTGGGCATGGTGGTTTCAGGAGGCTCGGTGTACAGCCGTGGAGGGAAGCACTGCATCAGGTTTTATGGTAAGGACTACGTAATGCACCAAGTTTTCAATGGGCTAGCCTACGAGCTTTACCGTTCGTCCCCAAGCACAATTTGGATCACGAGCAGGGGCAGCTACATGACACAGCTCTACTGCAAGGATGCAGTCCTTGATATAAACGAGCTCTCCCCCGAAATGAATGCACGGAAGGGAGGGATCCCCACAATAGAGTACATTCTGGAAGGAAATAGAAGCATAAGGCAAGAGTCGCTAAGAGTCATAATGTCAGTCGCAGGCTGGGTTACGCCATCACTCAAAAGGACTGCCTATGGCTACTCTATTGTGACCAGGATAGGCTTAGGTTCCTCGAACCCATATCCGCTCAACGAGGAGTACAAAATACTCACCGAGTCGTTGTCATTGAAGTTCAACAGCTATTCGGACTCGAGGTACCCAGACACAGGGTATCTGATGAGTTATGACGCAGATACCTGCAGCGCATTCCTCATGATAGGGGGCTTTGTTGAAGGCAGCCAAGTGAAGAAGGGAAGGCACGCAGGCAGGGAAAAGAACGCGATCCTTAAGGCTTCTTTGATCATGGGCAGGTACCGCTTTGAGACTCCTGGCTTTGCCGAGGACGCCCTCAAGACAGCAGTCTGCAACAGCAACTTTGAGCTTAGCGCAATCTTGGGTCGGATAATGCTAGGTTAGTTGTCTGGCTGGCCCTGTTAAGGGTCAAGACAATCAGCACTCTCCTTTTGGAGGATAAGCCATGGGCGGCAGACCCTCTGCTTAAGAAAAACAGAGTCCCGAAAGCAAAAAACCTGAAGGCTATCGATTTTGCAACAATGGCGAGGCGCGGGTCTGAAACAGTTAAAAAGCCCGTCCACAGACTCCTTATTATGGCAGAGAGGATTTTGTGGGCGCCCTGGCGCGGCGAGTTTGTGTCTGGGGCAAGGAAAGAAGGATGCATATTCTGCGTAAAGCCTTCCGAAGATGACTCAGAGTCCCTGATTTTTGAGCGTAGAGAGAGCGTGTTCGGAATGCTAAACAGATTCCCCTACAATAGCGGTCATATGATGATCGCCCCCTACAGGCATGTCACAAGCATAGAAGAACTTCGGAAGCAGGAGATCGAGGATCTCTTTGGATTGCTGAAGGACTCGATCGCTGTGCTCAAAATGGAGATGCGCCCAGAAGGTTTCAACATAGGCTTCAACATAGGAAAGGCAGCAGGCGCAGGATTCGAGCACAT
>CALGKV010000031.1 GCA_937930465.1 Methanosuratincolales archaeon
ACACATTCAACCTCTCTGTATTCAATGGGAACGAATTCATCGAGAACCTGCGGAATTCCCTGAACCAGGTACTTTCATTCTTCAGGATAGGCTGAGACATGCCTCCAATACCCTCGTTTTTTCTTGCGCTTCTCAGCTTCCTCTTCTTTAAGGATCATTTAGGGATTCTTTTTTCCGCCTCAGTTTCAGTCTTGATCCTTTTTCTGTCTTCAGTAATCCCAAAATTGGTGAAAAGCAACCCTTACAAGGGATCGGTGCTCAGGCTTGGGCAATCTCCGCCGAACCTAGAGTTTGGGGGAAGGGTGTATTCGGCTGTAGCCATCTCGATAAGCACCTCTCATGACGAGTCTTTCGGCAGGTTTGAAAAGGAGCTATCATACGATCGACTGTGCAGGTTCTCCCAAGCCATTGAGTCATTTGGGATGCCAACCGCCTACATAATGTACTCTCTGCCTGGATTGCATCCCATCCGTGAATCGCCTGGCGGAAGCCATGCCCTGCTAGTTGCATGGTTCTGCTCTGACGCCAAGGGCGACCTCTCCGAGAGAGCAGATATGGCTTCGAAACAGCTTGAAGGCTTGGTCAGCCTCGTATTTCCAGGGGCACAAACAAGAAGGCTGGAGGAAAAGGATCTGTCATTGATCATCTCCTCCCCATTGCCCTACGCTCTGGGTAAAATCGGCAGCATTGCCAAACCCGCCTCTGGAGCTGCCATTACAGTCGTGCCGCCTCCGCCGGAACGCCAAGAGCCCTCTTCCTTGGTGCCTGCTGTGCAACCGCCCATAACCAGCGGTGGGCCTCTGATCGGCTTCGTCTATTCAAGGGGGAAGGAGGTTGCCCCGCTATGCATACCGCTCGCAGATATCAGGCGCCATGTCTCAATATTTGGTGCTACTGGAAGCGGCAAGTCCACGACTGCAATGAGCCTTGCCCTTCGGCTCTATTCTTTGGGGGCCTCGGTCCTAATCTTGGACTGGCATGGAGAACACTCTCTGGCAGTCGAGGACGCCGGCGGCAGGGTATTCAAGCCAGGCAACCATAACGGTCTCACCTTAAACCCGCTTTCGGGGTTCACCGGCAGGGACTTGGGCTTTCAGGTTGAGTTCATCACCGACATCTTTGCCCAAGTCTTCCGCTTTACGCCGCCGCAGTCCTATATGTTCAGGGAAGCGCTCAAGGCGGCATACCGCTCCAAAATAACTCCAACAGTCTCTGACCTTATAGCAGAACTGGGCTTGCTGCCTATGCGCTCCAGCTGGGACCACGAGACAAGGATGGCACTGATGAGGCGGCTCAAGTCATTCACAGAAGGGGCGTGCGGGTTAGCCCTCTCAGGGGCAGACTCCATCCCGAGGGATGAGATTTTCCAGGGCCTGGTCTCCATAGACCTCACAAACCTCAAGGATGTCAACAACAGGACGATCTACGCCAACATCCTGATGAAGATGGTATATGACTACTGCGTCCAGAGGGGAGAACGCTCAGGTCTTAGCCACGTCCTCTTCATCGAAGAGGCTCAGAACGTCTTCCCCCCCAGGCGCCCCGAGGACCCGATGACAATAGGCGAGAGGATACTTGCGGAGCTCAGAAAATTTGGCGAGGGGGTCGTCGTGATCTCCCAGTTCCCGTCCTCAGTGTCACATGATGTGGTGAAGAACACCGCCGTGAGGATCATCCACTCAATAAGATCAGGCGAAGACTTGGATCTGATCGCCGCCTCTACTTCGATGGATGAGAAGCAGGTGGGCGCAATCCCCCTCCTCTCAATTGGCGAGGCAATAGTAAGCCTCCCGAGCAGGTCAGGCAACTTCTTCGTCAGGGTCTCTGCCGATCCGCTTCTCTATTCGTGCCAGTCGATCAATGCAGGAACTCGTGGAGCGCACCTTCCTTCTGAAGCCGGGTCACCCAGTTGACGCTGCCTGGGGCCAAACCCCGCCCGGCTATTGCTTCTCTGACGGTCATAACAAGTTGCTGCAAATCTAGCCCAGTGGCATCGACCTCCAACACTGTCCTTTCCCCAAATGCCTCTATCGCGTTTACCAGGCAAGAGTCGAGGATTTCGGCTTGGACGTTCTCGTCAGCCTTTGATGGAGGGTATCCTCTTGCGGTCAGCCTTATCCTCAAAATCCTGGGATCAAGTCTTATAACTACAGCCCTCTCCACGAACTTTGGGGGGACGATCTCTCCGTAGTGCCCCTCCACAATGAACTTTTCCCCACCTGCCTTCAGTGCCTTGGCGAGCCCCCTCTTGAGCTTTGCCTCGTCGATTATCGCCGCCCCCCTTTCCGGGTCCTGACTTGAGATGGCGCCTGCTTGTTTCGCGAGCAAGTTCAACTCGATCAGCCTATACCCGTCTGCCCTTGCCAGCTCCATCGCTACCGTTGTCTTGCCCACTCCTGGGGTTCCTGTTATCACTATTGTGTTTCTCATTCTGTTTTGCCATTTTGGTCTAAACGGTGCAGAAATTAAAACATTGCCTAGTGCCTGTTTATGCCTACGTATGGACAGCCCTGATAGCTATAAAGATGAAATGGAAAAACAAAAAAATTGGGCGATTTTAGCCCTTTCAGTCCTCTCCGGCTCCGCCTTCGCTCGGTTTCTCAGGCGCCTTGGGACCGCTGCCCTTCGATGACGCTATCACGTCGTCGATCCTCAGTATCATCGCGGCAGCTTCTGCGGCGGACTTGATTGCCTGGACCTTCACGGCTAGGGGCTCGACTACCCCGAGCTTTAGCATGTCTCCTGTCTTGCCTTCTTTTACATTCACTCCGGCCCAGATCTCGCCTTTGTCGTGGAGCGCCCTCAGCTCTACGAGCACGTCGATCGGATCCATTCCGCCGTTCTCTGCCAAGGTTCTAGGGATCGCCTCAAGGCTGTCCGCAAAGGCCTCAATAGCAAGCTGCTCTCTGCCTCCAATGCTTGCGGCAAAGTCCCTCAGCTGCTTCGCTGCCTCAAGCTCAGGCGCGCCTCCTCCGGCAACAATCCTTCCGTCCTCAATCACGTCAGCAACTACACAGAGCGCATCATGGAATGTCCTCTCAGCCTCGTCGACTACCCTCATCAGTCCTCCTCTGAGCAGCACGCTGACTGCCTTGGGGTTCTTGCAACCTTCGATGAATGTGAGCTTGTCCTCGCCGAACTTCTTCTCCTGCACGATCTTTGCCTCTCCCAGGTCTGCTGGGGTGAGGTCATCCAAGTTCGTGATGATTCTAGCACCGGTCGCCTTAGCAACCTTCTCCACATCAGACTTCTTGACGCGCCTCAGGCTGAGTATGCCTTCCTTCGCGAGGTAGTGCTGGGCAATGTCGTCGATGCCCTTCTGGCAGAGTACTACGTTCGCTCCAGTGGACTTGACCTTCATTACCATGTTCTTAAGGAGCTTCTCCTCCTCCTCTATGAAGCTCTTCATCTGCGTCGGGTCAGTGATCCTGATCTCTGCGTCAAACTCTGTCTTCTCGATCTCCAGCGGCGTGTCGAGAAGGGCTATCCTTGCATTCTCGACTACCTTTGGCATGCCTGGGTGAACTACTTCCTTGTCAACAATTACGCCATATACGAGCTGGCTGTCAGAGATGCTGCCGCCCTGTTTCTTGACTATCTGGATGTAATCTAGGTCTGCGACATATTTGTCTCCGCGTTTCTCTGCAATTGCCTTCACTGCCTTCACGGCCATTTCCGCAAAGTAGTCCTGGTTACCAACAGAGGCTTTGCTGTTCATTGCAGTAAAAGCTATCATCTTGAGATTCTTCTCGTCCTCAAAGCCCACAGGGATCGATATCTTTGATAGCACCTCGACTGCCTTCTCTGCCGCCTTCTTGTAACCTTGGACGATAAGCGTCGGATGTATGTTCTTGTCTATAAGATCCTCCGCCTTCTTAAGCAACTCTCCGGTGATCACTACCGAGGAGGTCGTACCGTCGCCAACCTCGTCGTCTTGGGTCTTCGAAATCTCTACCATCATCTTGGCAGCAGGGTGCTGGACCTCGATCTCTCCCAAGATTGTGGCACCATCGTTAGTGACAGTCACATCTCCGAGGGTGTCAACAAGCATCTTGTCCATCCCTTTTGGACCCAAAGTTGTCCTGACAGCTTCGGCTATAGCCCTGGCTGCCATCATGTTTATCTTCTGTGCCTCTCTACCTTGTGTTCTCTGGGTTCCTTCCTTCAAAATTAAGACTGGAACTCCACCGAGTTGAGCGGTTGACATAGAAT
>CALGKV010000032.1 GCA_937930465.1 Methanosuratincolales archaeon
CTGGCTGACTTCCCTGCGCATGGGGCGGTAATGCACAGAGGCTGCTGCAAGGGAGGAAAGGAGAACTCCCCCGAATGGAAGGTAAGTCGGCACAGGGATCCCCTCAGCCCAAAAAATCGCAGCGATTGCAACGCCCAGAGGGAAGGCTAAAAGCGCGATTGAGAAACCTTTGAGAGGCACGGGGGTCGTCAGCTCCTTCGGGAGCGAGGAGTCGATCATCAAGCTCAGCAGCACTGCAGTAAAGCTCGGCAGGCCAATGCAGGCAGCCAAGAGGGCGGCTAGCGAGACCGCCGAACTGAAGACTGCACTGAGCGTGAGGGCCCCCATAGGGACCAGTATGAAAGCGATCATCTCTGCAGAGGCGATCATGGAGAACTTGTCCGAGAGTGCCTTAATCGTCCCCTGCAGGTGCGAGAAGACCTTCGTCAGCTCATCCCTAAGAACCGAGGGCACTGCATCGCCCTGCCTTTGGGCGGCGACGACAGAGAAGTATAGATCCCTTACGCGTTCAGAGGGGTGCTGCCTTGCTTCAAAGACCAAAGCATCATAGGGGTGGAGAGCGTAGAGCCGCCTGACCTTCTCGATCCTCTGCGCCTCGTTCCTGAACGCGTTGAGGAATGCCGACTGCCTGAGGCGCTCAATCGCAACCTGGATAGGCATGCCCGAGGCTGAGGCGATCGCAAGGAAGGCAGTAAGGAATGGCAGCTCCCTCTCGCAGAGGCGTTTCCTCCCCAGAGCGGAGAGGGCAGGCCTCATGTACAGATATGCAGGGAAAGCCCATGAAGATATGGCAGCACACCCAGTCACAAGGAGGATCCAAGTAGGCAAGGCTGCCGAACCGCTCAGCTGCAGCGCAAGTAGCGCGGCCGGCGAGACCGTGAGGGCGGATGAGAGAAGGACTGAAAGCGCTATCCTCTTGCCATATGAGTCAGGGGAGATCCTAAGCTCGCACTGGTAGAGGCTGAGGCAGAGGCGCCTGGCAAAAATTCTCGAGAGCCCTGAAAGTAGACCCGATACGCCCTCAGGTGCCAAGAGCCTTCACCCGCCCACGGGAAGCCTTTGTTGATGATTCGCGGGTCTCCGCCTCATCATCCAGGCTCAGGCTTGGGCACAGATCATTTGGAAGGTCGCCCGGAACCGCCCTGAATGAGCCGCCCGAGTAGATCAGGTCTTCTGGGTCAAAGCCATCTGGGGAAGACTGGAAGAGCCAGACGGCCTTCGCAACCATCAGGTACTCCCTAAATTCCGGCCTTACCTTGGCGATTTGGAGCAGCTTGGTCAGGAAAGCCGCCCGCCTGCGGTACCTCTCGAGGAATGCCTTCTCGGAGAGGCCGGTCTCCTGCATTATCCTCCTTGCAGAGTTGGAGGAAATAACCCTCGACTCATCGTGGCTGAACCGGTCCCCCTCGCACGAGTAGGAGAAGAGCGGCGTGATAGTAAGGTCCGGGTTCAGGTCGTAGTAGTTGAGGACCCTCCTCCGCTGCCTTTGGCGGCCTTCAGCGAAATACGTGGATCTCCCCAAGCAAAGCATGCCTGCAAGCGACTTCAGCGCGCCCCTCTCGACGGAGATGGGTTGCGAGAGCAGGCGCTCGAGTGCAGACGAGGGGCTCTCGGCATGGAGCGAGGTGATGCCCCCATGTCCTGTCATTATTGCCTGGGCCCAGATCCTGCCCTCCTCGCCCCTCACCTCCCCAACTATGATATAGTCGGCGGACATCCTTAGGGCCTCCTTCACCAGAGAGAACATGCCTATCTCACCGCGCTCGTCCAAGGTTGCAGACTCCCTTACGACCAGCGAGAACCTGTTGGGGTGTGCCAGCCTGAGCTCGGGGGTGTCCTCTATGGTGACGATCACCGCCCTCTCCGGTATGAGATTGCACAGGGCGTTTATCGTCGAGGTCTTCCCAGTCCCCATTGACCCGCAGACCAAGAAAGCCTTCCGGTGCTCTTCCAGCATCATCAGCCAAGCTGCGATCTCCGGAGAGAGGGTGTTCATGAGCATCAGGGATGTGATTGACCAGGGCTTCTCGGGGAACTTTCGGATGATGAAGCTTGAACCTTCAACTGAAACCTCCCTCTTGTATGAGGCGGATAACCTCGACCCGTTCGGGAGCCTTATGCTCAGGATCGGCTTGTAGAGCGAGACTGACTTTCCGGAGAGGTGTACAAGCTTCTCCACGTACCTGTCGATCTCCTCTGGCCTGAACCGGACGTTGCTGGGCATTGTCCCGTAGTCAGAGTGGCTGCATGAGACTGGGCTGTTGGAGGAGGCGACGACTATGTCCTCGACCTTCGGGTCAGAGACCATTGGGTCCAGGGGGCCGTAGCCAACAATCTCCCTTTTGAGGAAGTACTTGTACCGCTGGTCGCTCAGCCCGGCCCTCTTCAGGTAATCCTCGAACTGCCGCTCGTCCCCGACTGCCGAGGCGGGCATGATGAAGAGGAGCCTTGAGGCGATGTCCCCAAGTTTCTTGCGCTCCTCCGGGGTCAAGGGAGGGTCATTTACCAGGTACTCCATGTCTTTAGTTATGTAAACTGTAGCTAGACCGACAGGATAGCTCTCTATGACTTCAAAGTTTGAGAGTCGCACGTAAGAGGTCTTGATGCTGAAGGCGGGCAGATCAAACCTTCCCTTTGGGGAGCTGTAGCGCCGCTCTATCGCTTCGAAGACCTCAGCCTCGAGGCTCTCGAATGCCATCGAGCCGGTCCCGCCCTTGTCACTCCGCCTGCCGATCAAACGCAAATGGATCCCTCCCATCAGCTTCAGAATAAAAAAGGAGGGGATTATTGGACAAAGGCACTGAAAGGCAAGATACCCTGGTCGGTGTTCAAGGATCCCTTCAGGATGGTCCCTGGTGGGAAGTTGGCTTCGCTAAAGGTTATGCTAAGCACCTTGCTCTCCCCTGCCTGGATCACTTGATTTGAGTTCGCGCTCTTAGACCCCAAGAGGCATGAAGAGACGGAGGCGTCGGCATTTCCTATGTTCCTGACGGTCAAGTAAAGAGTGTCACCCTGCACCACAGGGGATCCCACAATCATGAGGGCCCCCTGGTTCGCTGCGGCGGCGCCTGTGGAAAGCATCCAGCTCACAGCTATCCCGGTCACAGCCAGCGCGGCCACCGTGACCAAGATCGTTATGAGAGGTGTTGAGATCTCCCCTCTTCTGCTCCTGGTTCTGGTTCTGCTATTTTTTTCGGACATTTTTCCTCGGAAGAATGAACCTTATAAAAATCCAGCACTCTTTGGGGCGTTCTAATGCCTAGAATGTGCGTTCAGATCAATAGCATAAAATCCCATGGGGAAAACGCTAGATCAGGTAAATGCTATGATGCAGCTTTCATCCTACAAAAAAGCCATTTTTGTGGCAGTCCCTTTGGTCCTCATAGTCTTCGTGGCAGCAGCGTACACAATGAGCCAGCCACCTGACCCGAACCTTAAGCGCTTCTCCAGCATGGACGAGATCGAGTCCTACCTGAAGCGGACCGCGCCGTCCTGGTGGCCGACTTTCTACTTAAACAGGGACACAAACATCCTCCAGGCAACTACCGCCGAGGGGGGGCTAAAGGACTATTCTACGACAAACATACAGGTCGCAGGTGTGGACGAGGCGGACATGGTCAAGAGCGATGGGGAGTACATCTACATCGCCTCCGGGGACACGGTCTATATTGTGAGGGCCTACCCGCCCGAGGGGGCCAAAGTAGTCTCCAAGATAGTGCTCAACAACTCGTACTCACTGGAGATCTACATCAACGGTGACCGCCTGGTGGTTATCGGGAGCGGCTATTCGGCGCTAGCTTTCAAGGCTTACCCTGTCTGGGTTGCCAATTCATTCGTCAGGATCTACGACATCGCTGACAGGACCTCGCCTGAGCTGGCGAGGGAGGTCGTCTTGAACGGGACGATCAGCGGCTCGAGGATGATAGGCGAGTACGTCTACGTCGTCTCCCAACAGTACCCGCACATCTATGATTACGAGCGCCAAGACTATAGGATCGCGCTCCCATCCTACGCATGCGATGGGACGACCAAGGAGATAAAGCCCGAGGAGGTCTACTACGTCGAATCCCAGGAGTCGTACTATTGGTTCATGACCGTCGTCTCCCTCAATGTGGTTGATGACTCGATACCTCCGTCTGATCTGACCTTCCTCGCAGGCGCCTCATCTACGATGTATGTCTCGTCGGAGAACATGTACCTCGTTGCCCACCGTTCTTACCCGGTTAGGATAATGATCGTTCCGGCGCCCACAGAGGCAGCGGACTGGAAGGAGGAGACGCTAGTCTACAGGCTGAGCCTGAAGGGCGGGAAGGTTTCGCTCGAGGCGAGCGGCACCGTGCCAGGCGGGATACTGAACCAGTACAGCATGGACGAGCACAACGGGTACTTCAGGGTCGCGACGACCGAATGGACCCCGAACGGAAGCAAGAATGCGCTCTACGTGATGAACATGAGAATGGAAATTATCGGGTCGCTCGAGGGGATAGCCCCCGGCGAGAGGATCTATTCAGCCAGGTTCATGGGGGACAGGTGCTACCTGGTCACCTTCAGGGAGGTCGACCCGTTCTTCGTGATTGACATGAGCGATCCGTATGCACCATCTGTTCTCGGCTACCTGAAGATCCCAGGGTACTCAAGCTACCTGCACCCGCTGGATGAGGATCACATAATCGGCCTCGGCAAGGAAGGGAACAACCTCAAGCTGTCCATGTTCAATGTGGAGAACGTTAGCGCGCCCAAGGAGGTCGCAAAGTTTGGGCTTGACTATGCCTACTCTGACTCGGAGGCGCTTCACGACCCGAAGGCGTTCCTATTCAGCGCAGCGAGGCAGATCCTCGCCATCCCTGTCGGATGGAATGAAGGGCACGGGTACTTGAAGTACTCCCAAGGTGCGTTCGTCTTCAACGTGAGCGCCAAGGAGGGGTTTGTCCTGAGGGGCACAATAGTTCACCAGTCAGACATCTCCCAGGACTACTGGAGTCTAACGGTAAGGCGCATCCTTTACATCGAGGACGCCCTATACACAGTGTCCAACGACCAAGTGCGAATAAGCGACTTCTCGACGCTCGGACTGATTAAGGCTGTCCCGCTCCAGTGATTTCCCCCCCTTCTTCTGCCCCTAATTCTCTTTTTATCTTATCAAGCCAAAGCTGGGGGTTAGCCTCAATGCCTCGGAGACTAGGACCGTATCTTTTCCATGCTTACGCAGTGCCCAAGTGCGCGGTGTGTGATCCGCACATTAGGGAGTTGCAACGCCTCCGCCAGCTTCACGAGCTCATCAACAGACGGGTTCCGCATGGCCGCATACTCCCTGCTCCCGGCGTTTTCCGGTACAAACTCAGCCAGTGTGAAGCATGCGCCGCCTGCTGAAGCCTTCTCTCGGTATCCCAACCTACCCAAGTCCTCGCCAATGGATCTTGCAATTTCCAGGCGGTCGTTAACCCCAGGGATGACCACCATGCGGAGGTCCACGAATGCGCAAGACGCAAGCGCCGCCCTTATCGATTCGACTACCCGACTCACCATCGGGTGGTCTACCCCAGTCACCTTGGTGTACTCGGGTTCGTTGAGGGCTGTCTTTACGTCGATCGAGACTAGATCCAGCATCGGCAGCATTGCGGAGAGCCGCTCCGGGAAAGATCCGTTCGTGTCAATCCCGAACTTGTAGCCAAGCGACTTCGCCTTCCTCGCGATCCTCATCAGGGCCCCGAGCTGGAGAAGCGGTTCGCCTCCAGTCACCTTGCAAGCCGTGACCATCTTCCCGCCCTCGAGGATCCTCTCGATCCGATCGATCCTGGCGAGGTGGGGTCTCTCCTGCTCCCTTATCTTCCAGTTCTGGCAGTATCCGCATCGGTAGTTGCACCCGGAGAAGAAGATCACTATGGCAGGCTCCCCCGGGTAGTCGCAGAGGGAGAGGTATGTTATCTCTGGGGCGTAGACCTCATCTTCGCACACCCCGCCGCCACTGTCGCCGCCTCCCCCTCTACCCCTCCCTCCGGAGCCGATACTACGATTGCCGCAGCCCACGCTCATGAGAGCCTGACCCTGTACCTGTCCTTGAGCTCCTGCCTCTTGGCAGCATTCCAGGAGCTGACATCCTGGTAGTACCCTGTTATCCGGGAGTAGTTCTTCACAGAGCGGCTGCCGCAGACCGGGCAATTCGAACCAAGCCCGCCGCCGACATAGCCGCAGTCCCTGCACACGGTGATGTCCTTCGTGTGGGACCAGTAACCGACCCATGACTGCTTCGCGAGCCTCATGTTGAGCTTCATCAGAGCCTCTGGGTCTGGGTTCGCCTCGCCGAGCCAGACGTGGAATATGTCCCCTCCCTTGAGTATCGGGAAGAATCTCTGCTCGATCGAGAGTCGCTGGTCCAGCGGGAGCTGCGCAGCGACGTTGACGTGCGCACCGTTGGAGTAGTAGACCGGGATGTCCTTCGTGTCGTTCAGCAATGAGAGCCCCTTCTCAAGGTCACCCTTCACTAGCTCCCTCGCGAACTTGGGGTAGTGTATGAGGTCGGCTACCGCGAAGCGCTGCGCGGCGGACTCGGCAGGCGTCCTCGCGATCGAGAACTTCTCGCCAGTCTCCTCGCTGTAGGACTTCCTTATCTTGTCCATCTCGATCAGCACTTTGAGTGCCAGCTTCTGCGCGGACGGATCCTCGTGGATCTCGTACCCGGTCATGTGCTGGACCAGCTCGTTCATTCCGACGAACCCTATAGTGAGCGAGAGGTTGTCGATGTCGACTGCCGGCGGCGCGCCGCGGGGGCGCTGGGACGCGAAAGGTATGAGGCCCCTCTCGAACTGCCGCCTTATTGTCGTCTTCTTTAGCATAAGGGCTTCCTTCGCCATGTCCATGGTGGATTTCAGCACTTCCATCAGCCTGGACTCGTCCCCCCCTGACTTGTATGCGACCCTCGGGAGGTTGACGGTCACCACCTGCATCCCGCCCATCGAGAAGTGCGCCCCGTCCTCGAACATGACCTTCTTCTGGAAGTTCTCGGACTTGCCGTCTTCCGAGAACGAGTATGCGCAGCACTGGAAGCACGAGACGCCGTCCTCCCCTCCCCTGTAGGCTGGGATCATGTTGTCATAGTATGTCGACCCGAACTTGGCCGAGAGCTCGGCTGCCTTGAGCATAACGTCCTCGAACGCCTTGTCGTCCCAATACCTCGCCCGCTGGACGACCTCCGGCTTAGGGAAGTTGAACATCTTGCCCATCGCGTCGCCTTTAAGGTACTCCTCGAGGAGCGCTACCGCGAACGCATGGACCGTGTCCTCGAGGTCGCCGTACCTCAGGTCGGTCCACTTCTTGCCGTGGGACACCACCGGCGCATCCTGCCAGACCTTCGGGACGCCGGACTCGATCTGTATCGACGAGAAGACAGGCTGTCCGCCGCGGGCGACGTAGAGCTGTGTCATCTCGTAGAGGAACATCTGCGCGGTCTGGTGCAGCTTCTTCGAGTCGAAGTCCTTCAGGTATGGGGCCATGAAGACGGTGAAGTTGAAAAAGCCCTGTCCGCCGGCGAAGTTTGTCTGCGCGGCGCCAAGCACCTTGGCAGCGTGCAGGATCGCGACCTCCGCGTGCTTTGCAGGGCCCGCGACCGACGTGTGCGTCCCTGTCCCGTCCGGCATCAGGCCGTAATGGAAGAAGTACCGAAGGTCCCAGTCCTGGCAGAAAGGCCGGGTCCCCCAGTACTCCAAGTCGTGGAGATGGATGTCCCCGCGGAGGTGTGCGTCTGCTATGTGCGATGGGATCATGAGCAGGTAGGACTCCTTGCTGAGGAAGTCCGCCTTCTTCTTGTGGAACGTCTCAGGGTTCGGCTGGAGGTTCGCGTTCTCCCTCGACTCGTAGCCGTCGGAGTTGTCTATCTTGTAGACCTCGTAAAGGGGCATCCCGACCCTGGTGTAGACGTTCCTCTGCTTGGCGAATCCGTGCTCGAGGAGCTTGACGTTTACTATCTCGCGTATCAGGGGACCGCTGAGCATCTTGAGGCGCATCCCGAGTATCTCGTCCTGCACCTCGTCGGCTATCATTCTAGCCTCCTCCTCGGTGAGGGGGCGCTCATTGTACAGCTCCTTGACTAGCTGTGTTTCCTTGAGCAGGCTCTTCACTATAAGATCCTTGTTGAATGGAACTATTACTCCGTCGCTCCGCCTCACAGGCGGAGGGAGTTTACCGTTCATTATTACTTCTGTCATGACCAAGACCCCCGATACAGGCTTAACTCTAACATTTGTGGGCATTTTATTCCTATCGGATCCGGCATTTATAAGCTTTTTAGAGTGAAATATTTAAAAAAATTGATAACTGCCTGGGACAGCATAGCTCATTTTCATTTGCGCAAATAAATCTCGGTACCGGGGCGGGCATTATCCATTTATTGACTTGAGGCGGGCAGGTTCAGAGCAGGGGCGGCGCGCAGAGCAGCGACCGGAAGACAAGGCCTGCCTCCCTCGACATCTCAGAGACGGTCATTGGGCAGAGCCACCGTTCAGCCAAAGCCCCGATCCCGATGAGTGCCAGCCCTGCGATATCGCTGAACGGCTCGGGGGTTGGCGTCAGCAGCAGGGCAGTGCCGACCTTCTTGAGGTTGCCCAACGACCGCCTCTTACCGGGCTCCCCGACCAGAGCCCGTAGTGACCGAAGTCCAAGCTCGACTTCGCAGACCGTTGCGCCCGCATCAGCAGCAGACTCGACAAGAATCTTGGCCGCGGACCGCATAAGCGCACCGGAAACCAACTCTCCCTGAGCCTTTTTAAAGGTTATATGATTGGAAATCGAGCTTCCAATCGATTTCTTTTTGAGTGGGAAAGGAGTGGGAAAAGCTTAAATAGCGAAAAAGGCTTCGGGCTCCAGGGGAGCATAATGGAAAGGAGGAATTTAGTTCACAAGGCTCCAGACGCCTAGGGGATTCAGGGACTTGGGCCCAGAGGAGGCGAGGGCCTACCTGCTCGTCGAGGGCAGGTTCAGGGAGATTTTGAGGAAATGGGGCTACAAGGAGGTCCGGACCTCGACGCTAGACTACTTCGACATCATACGGGGTGGGGCTGGCGAGGGTTTCACGGACTCGATTTTCAAAGTGCAGGACTACGACGGGAGGCTGCTCTCGCTAAGGGGGGAAGTCACGACACAGATAGCGAGGATGCTGGCCTCAAAGGCCAAGGACGAAGGCAGGCTATGCTACATAACAAACTGCATCAGGTACCTCGAGTCGAGGAACCTCTCCCTAAGGGAGTACTGGCAGGCTGGCGCTGAGCTGATAGGCGGCGAAAGGATAAGCGCGGACGCCGAGGCGGTTGCGCTTGCGCTCGAGATGCTAGACTCGGTGGGGATCAGGGCGAGCGTGGATCTCGGGAGCATGGGCGTGATAAGGAAGCTGATGGAGAGGTACGGGATAAGGGACTACAAGGGGCTGGCAGGGGCTATCGCGTCCAAGTCGATCGACGGGCTGAGGAAAGTGACATCCGACAGTGAGGCGCTCGAGGCTTTCACCCTGCTCATGACAAAGAGGGGGGGTGCAGAGCTCATAGAGAGGATCTCCGATGAAGCAGGTTGCCTCAAGGAGGAATGCGAGTACTTCAGGAGCCTGTATAGGGCGCTCGAGGCTTACGGGTGCTCCTCCAGGGTCTTTGTAGACCTGAGCACAATAAGGGAGATGGATTACTACAATGACCTGGTCTTCGAGATCTTCACCCCTGGGATGGGGCTGCCCATCGGCGGGGGAGGGAGGTACGACGCGATGATGAAAGGCTTCGGCATAGACACCACTGCCACCGGCTTTGCGCTGAGCATAGACCTGTGCATAAAGGCGCTCGGCGGGGCGGACTGGGGGAAGAACAACGACATGCTCAGGGTCTACTACCAGGACGGGCATCTTGAGAAGGCCATTGCCCTGGTGCGTTCCATGAGGGGGAAGGGGAAGTGCTGCACCCTTGACGCCTACAGGGGGGAGCGCAGCGGCATACTCGTGGGCGAGAGAACCTTCATATTAGAGAGCGGTGAGGAGTATGGGATCTGACCGCCAGGGGAGGATCATCTTCGCCCTGCCGAACAAGGGGAGGATGCGGGACCCTGCGCTGAGGCTCTTGGAGTCGGCTGGCATAAGGTGGCTCGGGGAGGAGAGGGCCTACCTCTCCAAGACGACAGACCCCGATATCGACATCCTCTCTGTAAGGGCTGCTGACATCCCGGTCTATGTCTACTACGGGATAGCAGACCTCGGGATAACCGGGAGGGACATCGTGGCTGAGACTGGGCTAGAGGTCTACGAGCTCGCCGACCTGCGCTTCGGATCCTGCGACCTTGTCGTTGCAGTAAGCGGGGAGAGCGGGATCAAGAGCCCTTTGGAGATCCCGCATGGATCCAAGGTCGCGACCGAGTTCCCCCACATCACGAAGGCTTACTTCGACGAGCTCGGGATCCAGGTGGAGACGATCACCCTCAAAGGCGCAGTCGAGATAGCACCAAGGCTGGGGCTTGCGACAGCCATTGTCGACATCTCAAGCACAGGGGCCACCCTCGAGAAGAACAGGCTGGCTGCCATAGGAAAGGTGATGAGCTCCTCGGCAAGGCTGATCTGCAACAAGATATCTTACAAGACAAAGTATGATAAGGTCGAAGCGATAACTAGGAAGCTGAAGGAGTTGAGCCCTTGAGAGTCGCAAGGTACAGCGATTATGCCTCCGAGCCGATAAGGCCCTCCCAAGTCCCGAAGGATCTCGTCGACTATGTTTCTGCCATAATAGGGAGGGTCAGGGAGCTAGGGGACGCAGCAGTCTTGGAGTACACGGAGAAGTTCGACAAGGTCAGGCTCGATCCGGAGCAGATCAGGGTAGAATGGGCGGAGATGAGGAGGGCGTACAACGCTATCCCAGAGAGCCTGAGGTGCGCATTGAGGAACTCCGCGGAAAGGATACGCTCATTCCAGGAGCTGCAGAAGCCCCTTGAGTTCACCACGGAGCTTGCCCCAGGGGTCTCTGCAGGCATAAAGTTCGACCCAATACAGTCAGTTGGGCTATACGTGCCCGGCGGAACCGCCGCCTACCCCTCGACCGTGCTGATGACTGCGATCCCAGCGAAGGTTGCAGGGGTGGACAGGTGCGCGCTCTTCACCCCGCCTGGCAAGGGTGGGGAGGTGCCCGAGGCAATCCTGGCGGCAGCCTACCTCGCCGAGGTGGACGAGGTATACAGGGCCGGCGGCGCCCAGGCAATCGCGGCCATGGCTTACGGCACTGAGAGGATAGGGAAAGTCGAGAAGATCTTCGGCCCAGGGAACATCTATGTCACCGTCGCCAAGATGCTCGTCTCCTGGGATGTGGCGGTCGACATGCCGGCAGGGCCCAGCGAGCTGCTGATCTACACGGAGGGCTTCGACAAGCCCGAATGGCTGGCTTACGACATCCTGGCGCAGTGCGAGCATGACCCAAGGGCTAAGGCAGCGCTGGTCACAACGGACGCCGCATTGGCGGAGGAGGTTGCCAGGATCGTGGACGGCCTGATCAAGGAATCCCCCCGGAGGGAGATACTCGAGAAGAGCGCAGCCCAGGCTGTGGCGCTCATCGTAGGGAGCCGAGAGGAGGGGGCAAAGGCGATAAACGAGATGGCGCCAGAGCACCTCGAATTGATAGGGGAGGGTGCCGAGAAGGCGCTCAGGCTGGTCAGGAACGCGGGGGCAGTCTTCATCGGAGAGTACGCGCCGGTGCCGCTCGGCGACTACACGGCAGGAACGAACCACGTCCTGCCTACTATGGGGTGGGCCAAGAGGGCTTCGCCGCTCTCCGTCAGGGACTTCCTCAGGTCGAGAGAGCTCTTGAGGTGCACCAAGGAAGGGCTCATTCGCATAGGCGGCGATGCGATGATGCTCGCGACGGCAGAGGGCCTCCTGAACCACGCGCGTGCAGTGGCTTCCAGGATGGGCACGAAGGCCGAGGGGGGGAAGTAATGGACCCAGACGACTTTGTGGTCGATCGCCTCAGAACAGTACTGGGCGAGAAGAAGGGCAAGGAAGCGTATTCGAGCCTCTCTCGGGAGGGCAGGCTGAGGATGGGGCTGAACGAGAACATGCTGGTGAACAGGTTCTTCTCGGAGACCTTGATGGCTGAAGCGGCCAAGAGGGTGGATGTCAGGGAATACCCGCCCCCGAAGGGATGGGTCGCGGCAAGCGCAATAGCAGAGAGCCTCGGGGTGTGGGAGGACGAGGTGCTGATAGGGAACGGATCCGACGAGATCCTGGACCTTATAGCAAAGGTCTTCCTCTCGTCCGAAGACAGGGAAGCCATAATCGTCGACCCGACATTCGAGATGTACAAGTTCTACACGTCCATCGCCGGCGGGAGGGTTAAGCAGGTCCTTACGACAGGGGACTTTGAGCTCAGCGCAGACAGCGTCCTATCAGCCATAGGCGACTCCACCAAGGCGATTTTCATCTGCTCTCCGAACAACCCCACTGGGAAGCAGTTCAACAGGGACGAGGTCTTGAGGGTAGTCGAGGAGAGCGATTGCTTGGTCATCCTTGACGAGGCTTACGCTGACTTCGCGCCTTACTCTTTGTCAAGCGAATCCACAAAGTACGAGAACCTCTTGGTGCTGAGGACTTTCTCCAAGGCATTCGGGATGGCAGGGCTCAGGGCAGGGTATTGCATGGGCAATGCCAGGCTCCTGAAGTGGCTCAGGGCCGCCCAGAGCCCCTTCAGCGTGAACTCGGTTGCGCAGGAGATGGTCAGGCTCGTGGTTGAGAACAGGAAAGTATACGAGTCCTTCATAAGGCAGGTCATCGAGGAGAGGAACTACCTGCTTGCAGAGCTCGGGATGATCAGCGGAGTAGATGCCTTTGAGTCGGATGCCAACTTCATACTCTTCAGGCTCCCGCCGGGGGCTGGTTCGGGTGAAGTGGTGAGGCGCCTTGGGGAAGACGGGATAGACGTGAGGGACAGGGGAAACCTGCCGCTGCTAGAGAACTGCGTGAGGGTGACTGTATCGACCAGGGAGAACAACCTCAGGTTCATAGAATCGCTGAGGAAGGCAATAAGCGAGGAGGGAAAGGAATGACGCAGGGAAGAGGATTCGGATCAGAAAAAATAAGCGACCTTAGGGCGAGGGAGGGATCCTGCGAGAGGAAGACTCTAGAGGTCCAGATCTCCGCGAGAGTCTGCCTCGAAGGGCCGGGCGAGTTCTCAGGCAGCTCCGGATCAGCGTTCATCGACCACATGATAAGGACTCTTGCGAAGCACGCGTCGATCAGGATAGATCTAGAGGCTGCCGGGGACCTGAGGCACCATGTGATCGAGGACACGGCGATCGTGCTTGGCGAGGCGATCCGCTCGGCTCTCGGGGAGAAGCGCGGGATAAGGAGGTTCGGGCACGCATTTGTGCCCATGGATGACGCGCTGGCGAGGGCTGCCATAGATCTCGGAGGGAGATCCTACTCCAAGATAAGGCTCAATACAAAAGGCGAGTCGATCGAGGACACTAAGGTCGAGGACATTGTCCACTTCCTAGAGTCTCTCGCCTCGTCAATGAAGTGCAACCTGCACTTGAAGGTGCTCTACGGCAGCAATGACCACCACAAGGTGGAGGCTGCGATGAAGGCGCTCGCTGTAGCGCTCAGGGACGCGGCATCGCCGACAGGCAGGGAGGATGTGCCGAGCGCGAAGGGGGCGATCTGATCGGATGAGGGTCGCAGTGCTCGACATGGGACTAGGGAACCTCCTGAGCATAAGGAGGGGGATAGAGAGGGCAAGCACGGGCAAGGGGGTGCCCAGCCCTGGCGCAGGGGCGGGATCGCGCCCCCAGGCTGGTCCCTCCGCTGAAGTGACTATAGCGCAGCGCGACAGCGAGGCTCATAGCGCCGATGCGATAGTTATCCCGGGCGTTGGCGCCTTCAGGGACGGCGCACTTGCGATCATGGAGCGGTTCGGCGGCACAGTCGAACGGATCCGCAAGGGGGAGGCCCCAGCCCTTGGGATCTGCCTGGGGATGCAGCTACTCTTCACAAGGAGCTTTGAAGGCGGGGAATACCTAGGGCTCAACCTCATACCCGGAGATGTCGTGAAGCTCCCCGCTGCTGTAAAGGTGCCCCACATGGGATGGAACAGCATCCGGATACTCAGAGAGGGGGTGCTGGTGAGGGGGATCCCGGACGGGGAGCACTTCTATTTCGTCCATTCATACTACTGCAGGCCGGAGGACTGGGGGGTGGCTGTTGCCGAGGCGGAGTACGGGGTGCCTATCCCGGCGATAGTCGAGAAGGGGGCGATCTTCGGCACGCAGTTCCACCCTGAGAAGAGCGGCGAGGCCGGCAGGCTGGTGATAAGGAACTTCCTGGAGGCTGCAAAGCGTTGATCAGGGTAATACCGGCGGTTGACGTCTCGAACGGCAAGTGCGTGAGGCTTACCAAAGGGAGGCTGGAGGAGGCAAAGGTATACTTCGAGGATCCCCTGGAGGCTGCGCGGAAATGGGAGGGGGAGGGGGCGGAATGGATACACGTGATAGACCTGGACGCGGCAATCGGAGTCGGGAGCAACCTAGACCAGATAAGGCGGATAATCAGGAATGTGGACATGAATGTTGAGGTCGGGGGCGGGATAAGGAGCCTCGAGGCAGCAAGGGATTACATCGGGGCTGGGGCTGGAAGGGTGATCTTCGGGACGGGCGCTCTGGACGCGGGGCTGATAAAGGGCAGCATCAGGGAGTTCGGCTCGGACAAGGTCATGGCAGCCGTGGACCACATCGCAGGGAGGGTCGCCGTCAAGGGATGGAAGGAGATGGTTGGGATAGACGCAGCGCTGCTCTGCAGGAGGCTGGAGGAGATCGGCGTCAGGATCTTCATGATGACTGCGATCGACCGGGACGGGACTATGAAGGGGCCGAACATCGAATACTCGCTCAAGGCGGCTTCAGAGATCAGCGGGGAGGTTTACCTGGCAGGGGGGTTCTCGAGCCTCTCAGACCTGGCGCTGCTCAGGGGGTCAAGGGCTGCTGGCGTCATACTCGGCAAGGCGCTTTACGAGGGGGCTTTCACCCTGAAGGAAGCGATGGGGGCTGTCAAGTGATGCTGACTAAGAGGATAATACCGTGCCTGGACGTCGACAGGGGAAGGGTGGTGAAGGGGATAAGGTTCGTGAACCTCAGGGACGCGGGGGACCCTGTCGAGCAGGCCCTGGAGTACGAGCGGCAGGGGGCGGACGAGATAGTCTTCCTGGACATCACCGCCTCGTCAGACAACAGGGAGACCGTCATAGACATGGTCAGGAAGACCGCGTATGAGCTCTCGATCCCGTTCACGGTCGGGGGCGGGATAAGGAGCTATTCCGACGTGAGGAGGACGCTGATGGCTGGGGCGGACAAGGTCTCGCTGAACACAGCAGCGGTCCAAAACCCTAGCCTGATCAAGGAGGGGGCGGAGATCTTCGGGAGCCAGTGCATAGTGGTGGCTATAGACGCGAAGAGGGCCGGCGAAGGGAAGTGGGAGGTCTACACGCACGGGGGGCGCAGGGCCACCGGGATGGATGCCATCGAATGGGCGTCGAAGGCAGAGGAGATGGGCGCCGGCGAGATCCTGCTGACCAGCATGGACTTCGACGGATCGAAGGACGGTTACGACCTGGAGCTAACGAGGCGGGTCTCCGAGAGCGTAAACATACCTGTGATTGCTTCAGGCGGCGCTGGGAATCCCGCCCACATATACGAGGCCCTAACCGCAGGTAAGGCTGACGCGGCTCTCGCGGCGTCAATATTCCACTATGCAGAGTACACTGTGGGCGAGGTCAAGGCATACCTCATGGAGAGGGGAGTGCCGGTCAGGGTGGTGCCGATCCCTCCGAAGCCAGAGAAGGGGCTGCCTTCGGGAAGCCCGGGGGGCGTCGGGGAGGATGCCAAGGCAGGCAAGCGGTGAATGAGGATGATGAGCGCATATGATGGTGATGTGATTTGATTTCGGACGGCGGAGGCAAGAACCAGGTGAGGCTTGAGGGGGAAGCGATTGAAAGGATAGTCAAGTCGCTCGACTTTGCTAAGCTGGGCGGAATAATACCGGCTGTGGCAGTTGGCGAGGACGGGAAGTTGCTGATGCTCGCATTCATGGACGAGGAGGCGCTGAGGAGGACGCTGAGCACCGGGATGATGCACTATTGGTCGAGGTCCAGGAAGAGGCTGTGGATGAAGGGCGAGGAGTCGGGCCACTACCAGTACGTGCTTGGCGTTTACGCCGACTGCGACTCTGACTCGCTGCTGTTCAAGGTCAGGCAGGTCGGGAACGCCTGCCATACTGGGGAGGAGACCTGTTTCCACAGACCAGTTGTGGAGCACCTTGCACCCTGGGAGGTCCCAGCGGAGCTGGAGCGGGTGGTTAAGGACAGGATAGCCAACCCTCGCGAGGGATCCTATACCTCTAAGGTAGCCTCCGGAGGGCTTGCGAAGGCTGCAAAGAAGGTAGGGGAGGAGGGGGTCGAGGCAGCGCTGGCGGGGGTCGCAGAGGGCAGGGAGAGGGCGATCAGCGAGGCTGCCGACCTACTCTACCACCTAATCATACTCCTGCAGATGAAAGGGGCGAACCTGGAGGACGTGTACAGGGAGCTTAAGAGGAGAAGGCGATGAGGCACTGAGGGGCGTTGGAGGCAGGACGGGACAGCCCCTGGAGAGCCAAGACAGAGCAACCCGCGGCGGAGGATCCTCATGGAGCCGCCGGATTGTTTAGATCCAGCCCGTTCTTCAGCGCTTCGGCGAGCCTGAGCTGCCTGCCTTTCTCCTTCATGGCGATAGCCAAGTCGTAGACCTCCTCGACCGTCTCGAAGCGGAGCTTCTTCACCTTCTCGAAGTTCCATCCAGTGCACTTCACCGCAGAGACGAAAGAGGCGAAAGAGACAGCCTTGATCCAGCTTCCGGTCTTGTGGAATGCAGCAAGGAAGCTCCCTGACCAGGTGTCGCCGGCCCCTGTCACGTCCACAGCCTTCTTTGTGATCGCCGCGAGTGCCGGGATCAGGTCCCTTGTTCCTTCGGATCTGATCATTGTCCCGATCTCGCCCAAGGTCAGTACAAGGGTCTTCGATTTTATGGCCTTTATTGCCTCGGCTACTACCTCCTTGCCCGTGAGCGCATGCAGCTCGCGCTCGTTGAGAATGAAAATGTCGGCCATCGACGCAGCCCTCAGTATAGATTTCCGGTTGGCGCTGCTGCCCATGTAGTTGATGCACGAGTTCACCGAGATCCTCACGCCGAGCCCGGACTCCCTTAGCGCAGATACCATCCTCTCGACCTTCGGGGGGTTCATCGGCGCGACGTGGACGAACGCTGCACCCCTCCGCACCGAGCCCAGGAGCGCGCGCGTCGTTATGGCGGAGGCAGGGCCGGGCTCAAAGGAGTGGTAATGGGCATTCCATCCCGAGTCATAAGATATGTCGAACCTCGTGCTCATGCCTTTGCGGCGTGCGATGAACTCAGCGGGGAACTCAGAAAGGGCGTCCCAGAAGCCGAAGTCGCTACCCACGGCGGTGACCAGGCAGATGTCCTTGCATAGCGTCCTCGCGCCGTATGCCGCGTAAAGGGCTGCGCCCCCTGGCTGGATCCGCTCCCCATTGGGGTTCCTCACCCTGTCGATCGAGGTG
>CALGKV010000033.1 GCA_937930465.1 Methanosuratincolales archaeon
CAATGCTATGTAAATCGCAATACGCTCATATACTTGTGAAGAAGTTAAGTTTAGGCTGCTGCTGTGGTGGGGTAAGTGAAGCGCATTAAAATTGAAATCTGTGATACCAATGGTGAACAAATCACAGTAGCCTTGAGTGGACAAATGGCCAAGGATAAGCTCCTCAAGATCCTGCAGATAATAGATAACGAAACAGCAGCCCCCCCACCGGCAACAACGTCGACGGTTACAAAGACCGCCAAAGACAAGCTCCTCGATGTGATTATGTCGGACTTGAGCAAGGTTTGGTTTACGAGCAAAGACCTGTCTTTGCTGTTTCAGGAGCGTTTTCATGAGCCGATAAAGCCCAGTACTATTTCTACATACTTGACACGACTTTACGGCAACGGCTATCTAGAGCGAAAGGGCAACAGGGCATGTTGGCAATATAGGCTTGTATCAAACATACCTGCTGAGAAGATTGACTTGAAAATGGTTAACGAGCTGTGATGTTTAAGCCTGTGCCGGTTGAGTTTCCTCGAGCACCATCTTCTTGATCTCTTCTGGCACGACATATGAATAGGGCCAAGTCGTTTCGTCTCTGATTATCTTCTTCTCGTCGGCCAATTTCTTCAAAGTCCTTGCGATATGTTCCCTGGCTTTGTTGATTGCTGCGGCGATTGGAGTCGCGCTTTTAGTGCCAGGGTTCTCAATTAGGTACCTTATGATGGCTATTTCGGTCTGGTTCAGGGATTCCTTTCGTTCTGGTGCCTGCTGGACTGGGGTGGGACTTTGCATTGTTGTAAGCGTTGGTGTAGCCACAAGGGTAGCGTGCTGTTCCTGTAGAATATTCTGGGGCTGTAGGGGGGCTTGGGCTCTAATCGGCTCTGTTTTAATCGTTTCCTGGGTTTTCGGGATTGCCGAGATACTTCCGGTCTTGGCGTATCCTGCGTCTCTGCTAGCAAAGTCCGAGATCTTGTCGTTGATCCTTTGAAGATCCAGCCTTATTCTACCGATGTCCGACTCCAAGAAGGTGATGTATTCCTCTATCCGTCTGAGCCTTTCCACTAGATCTCTCCTGAGAAGCGCGAGCTCGACCTTGAATTCATCCATATCTCTCTCGCTTCTATCTTGGAAACTCACTCGTGACACCTTTGTAACGCATCTTAATATCCATTTGTAATTTTGATATTTTAAGGTTTTTGGTTGTGAGTGACTTATTATCACTAAAATTTATTTACCTGTGCTCTATGTATCACAATACTGTGATTTAATATCACCATAAGCTCACAATCACAATGAATGCTTGGCTATAAGGTCTATTTTTGTCACGATCCCTACCATCGTTCCATGTTCACTCACTAGGACAGCCGGGCTCTTTACAGACAGCAATCGCGCCACCTCGTCAAGGTCGGTATCAATGCTCACAATAGGAAAACATTCTTCTACAAACTTCTCGACCTTTTGTTTAAACAGGTCTTTTATTGCGCCCTTTGCGACTTCCTTAAGGATCGTCTCCTCCCGCAGGCTTCCCACGATCTTCTCGTCATCTACCACGGGCAGCTGAGAAATCCCGTTTTTCCACATTAACTCTATTGCTTTTTCGAGGGACTCTTCTATTCCGACAGTTATGATGGGAGAATGCATCACGTCTTTTATTTTGGCTTTCTTAATCTCACCGGTATTTAGTGCTGCAAGGATCTTACGCAAAGTCGATATTCGAGGGTCTATTGACCCCGCCTCGATCCTGGCAATCAGGGCCTGGCTTACGCCCGCCTTCTTCGCCAGCTGTTCTTGCGTGAGCCCCGCCTTCTTTCTCATTGCCCTTAACTCGTGCGGCGTGGGCAAAGAGACCATATAAGAACCTCTCTTGATAATATCTAAATAATGATTATTTAGTTTATGGTGCAGCCTATGGGAATGCGGCGTGCTCACCTTTACATACGTGGGCTAGTCCAGGGCGTCGGGTTCAGACCCTACGTCTTTGCCCTGGCAACCTCAAGAGGTCTCCGCGGCTTTGTCTCGAATTTGGCAGATGCTGGCGTTGAAGTGGTCGTTGAGGGCGAGGAAAGCGCTCTCAGGGAATTTGTTGAAGAACTTCCGAAAAAGAAGCCCTCTGTTTCGAGCATAGATTAGGTTGAGGTGAGTTGGGAGGAGCCAAGCCAGGCATTTTCCAGCTTTACAATCTCGAAGAGCCAGGAAAGGCGGATGTCTGTGAGATCTGTGATACCTGTAGATCTGGGTATTTGTGATTTATGTGTCACAGAAATCACTGGAGAAGGCCGGTACAGCAACTACCCTTTCACTTCGTGCGCTCAGTGTGGTCCGCGCTTCACAATGATTCGCAGGCTTCCTTATGACCGTGTGAACACGTCGATGGATTCGTTCCCTTTCTGCCATGAGTGCCTGCGTGAATACCTTGATCCGAAAGATCGGAGGTATGATGCACAGGGGTTCGCTTGCCCGCGCTGCGGTCCCAAATTGACGCTTCTTGATAATTCTGGGGAAGTTGTTAATTCCGAGGATCCGATAGGCTTGTCAGCAGAGCTACTCATAGAAGGCTCGATTGTCGCTATCAAGGGGATCGGCGGCTTCCATTTAGCCGTAAATGCTCTCGACGAATTTGCTGTAGCCGAGCTAAGGAGGAGGAGACGCCGCCCCAACCAGCCATTCGCAATAATGTCCCCTTCAATCGAAGAAATAAGTGACTTTGCAGAAGTTAACGAGGATGAGGCTCAGCTGCTCTCCTCCCCCGCCCGTCCGATTGTCGTCCTAAAAAAGTCCGATAGCTATAATCTAGCGGACTCTGTCGCCCCGGGTCTTAATTCGGTCGGTGTTATGCTGCCTTACACCGGCATACATCTCCTTCTTTTACACGCCTTCCGCAGGGAAGCCTTGGTGATGACTTCAGCAAATTATCCCGGGAAGCCCATGATGATCGAAGAAAGCTCCGCACTCAGTGAACTGAAAGGCATTGCAGACTACTACCTCGTCCACAATAGGGAAATCGTAAACCGTTGTGACGACTCTGTGATTAAATCCATTGGGGGCGGTAGGGTTTTTCTGAGAAAGTCTAGGGGTTACTCCCCTTCCTATTTGAGAACCGGGTGGTCGGTGGGAAACAAGTATATACTCGGTGTAGGAGGCGAGCTGAATAACAACGCTTCCCTTTTTGTAAAAGATCAAATAATTACGACACAGCATATAGGAGATGTTGACGAACTCGAAACTTTAGATTTTATGAAACATTCAATTCAATTTATCGAGAAAACGTATGATCTTAAAAAACCAAACATGATTGCTTGCGATTTGAATCCAGCTTTTTTGACAGGGAGGTATGCAGAGGAGCTTTCTGCCGAGTTGGGGTCACTTCTGGTCCGAGTTCAGCATCATCACGCACACGCTGCTGCATTGATGGCTGAGAATTCGATGGGCTTGGATGAGAAGATTATTTCAATAGTTATAGACGGCTCTGGATACGGGCTCGATGGAAATTCTTGGGGTGGCGAGATATTTGTTGCTGGATATTCTGATTTCAAGCGGGTCGCTCACCTCGCCCCCCAACCACTGCCAGGGGGAGATGTATGTGCCTATTACCCTGCCAGAATGCTAGCCTCGATTCTGAGCTCTACAACGTCCGATTCAGATATCGAAAGGCTATTAGAAAAAAATGCCTCTAAATATTTTAAACATGGGATTGATGAATTAAAGTTAGTTCTTAAACAGAGTAAAGAACCACGAACATTAAAGACGACAAGTTTGGGCAGACTCTTGGACGCTCTTGCTGTTGCGTTAGACGTTTGCTGGCTGAGAACATACGAGGGGGAGCCCCCTGTGCGCTTAGAGTCCCTGGCTCTCCATGGCGGACCAAGCGAAATTAAGCTTGAACTTGAATACAGAAGAGAAAACGATATGTATGTATTTGATACTTCTGCATTTGTAACTGAAGTCTTTGACCTTAGAAAGAAATTCGAAAAAAAAGACATCGCTTTTGCAATACATAAAAGCATAGGACAGTCTCTTGCAGAGGTTGCGTGCCTGCTGGCCGATGAGCTCGGCATTGAGACAATCGGTTTAACCGGAGGGTCGGCCGTAAATACTTTAATCTACCGTTACATAAAAGAAAAAGTTACTAATAATAACAAAAAGTTCATCGTCCATAATAATTATCCCTGCGGGGACGGGTGCGTCTCATTGGGGCAATGCGTGGTTGCTTCTTCACGAATTTTGTGATTAATGTCACGAATCACAAACCTGTATATGCCAAAGGTTTCGTCGCCAGACCTCCTCTAAATCTCCCGACAAGATCCTCCATGGGGAACATACAAATATCATCAAAAAACATCATTGCAATTCATGGTAAACCCATGGCGTATCTTACTTATCATGAGTTGATGATGATCCTATGAAAAACCTTCATTTACGATGAACAACGTGATTCAGTTTGTCTATTGTGACTGGTTGGTAGGGTATGTGATTTAGAGCAGCAAAAAAAGTATGGTTGCGCATATGATTGGGATTCCAAGCAACCAAACTAGCCCTCGCTTTGCGACATATATCGACTCTTCAGTGATTGACCAGAGTATCCTTAATCCTTCCTGGCCGAGTAAGCTCACGTCCTGTACAATGTGTTTAGAAAATTCGACTCTACACTTCGAGATTTTCGACTCCGCCTCTATTACCGTCTGTATGATCTTTTCGACCAGGATCTTCTCCGGAACGACCTTGCCCAGGACATGGTACCCCTGACCCCCTGCAGTCCCGGTCACTACGTGCGTATCTGTGGTCGCAACCTCGGATATCTCATAACCAAGTTTAGAGATCTCTTCTTTGATCCTCTCCCTCAGACCGCGGAGTAGGTTATTCCCGTCGAGCGAGACAAATGCTGCCTTGATGCCGTTGACCCGAGTTACCAGCACCATCACTCCGCCCTCCCCAATCCCGTCCCTCCTGGAGAACCCATCGAGCCTATGCTGCGAAAAACCTGCGAACAAATCTCCTGTTTCTGCGGTCGCTTTCTCAAGAGCCTCCTCTAACGCTACAAGGAGATCTTCCTCGTCCTGTTTTTCGAACGCCTCGTATGTATCATCCATCGAATTATGGGCATCCACTATAACACCATCAGAATACCCGTATTTGCTCAATTTTTCAATGCAAATCTCATGCACATGCCTTGGCAGATCTTCTGTGGGGATAGGCGACCTGGTTATCACAACCAGGGGTGTTTTGCCAAAAATCTGGACACTGACTGTGACCCTTCCCACTTTACTGCTAGTTGGCTTTGATGCATTGGCAATGCCCTCTGAGTAATTCGTTTCAAGCACTGCACTGATGATCCTTTTACAGTCTTCACCTAGGACTGGGTCATCTTCATGAGTTGTAGGGGTGTGGAATATTATGGGGACTATCCCGGAGTCTGACAGGATTTCAGAAAGGGAAGTCGGCAGGGCTGCGCCTCCAAGGTTTCTGAAAGGACCGGGGTGAACGAGGGGTGCAACTACCAAGCACCTTCCATATTCGTTTCTGAAACTTAGAGTCCTCACCTCGACATCCTTTTTTACGGAGATCTTCTTCAAGTCATTTTCAAGAAACTCGCTTTCGTCAAGGATGAGTGATGCAATAAGAGACCTGAATAGCGAGAGGCTTCCCACACCAAGGATCTTTTTTCCAACTCCTTCTATTTTCGAATAATAGAGTTTTGCTGTCAGAATTGACACAATGCTAGTCGCCCCAAACATAATGAAACCTTCTGCATAAACGCTCCTTCCAAAAAGGTAGAGCACTATTGAGTGCAAAGATACTGTTGACGCTGGCTGCAATAGGCTCTTAAAATCTTCTCCAAATGCTCCGGCCCTTGAAACTGTTTCGAGGACAATGCATTCGTAAACGACTACGACTCCGCATGATAGAAAATAGATTCTTTCAAGTATCGCGCCTTCGCCAAAAATATTGGCGAAAAGCCCGCCTATCAATACGCCCATCCCGACAAAAATGATTCCGAACAGCATCAGTCCAAGGGCCCTCCTTGCCGTCAAAAAATCGTCCTTCTTTCCTACTACATGCCCGCAGATAATGCCGGATAACCCAAGCGAGATTGCCCCATCAGTCAAACCAATGATCAAACCTTCCAAACCAAATGCTAGCCAGTATGAAATTGAGGAAAAAAATATTCCTGCGAGAACGATTTGGATCGCTAGTGTTGCCCTGCCGGGCAAACTAAAAAAAGACCTGTACTTCTTCATCAACTGAGAAGTAAAGTCCAATTGGTTGTCATCTCATTGATAACTTGCTATTCAATAAAAGTTAAAAACTTATTCGGAAAAACCCAATGTGTCGGGTGCTGCTGATTGTTATCGGTAAAATGGCAGAACGGGGTCCTCGTAGAATCTGAAGGCTTTTCCATGGTTCTTGACCCGATAAAGAGGGTAGAATCTGCAGACTTTGCGTTCATATCCCACGCACACATGGATCATACCCACGCCTTCACCGACTCAAGCAAAATCAAATATTCTACCAAAGAGACCGCTGCACTCTATGAGGCAGTGGCTGACCGGAAGACTAAGAACGTGGTATCATGCGCCTATGGTCAGAGTCTCTCCGTCCATGACATGCGATTAAAAGTGGTGAATTCCGGGCATGTTTTTGGTTCTGCGGCGCTTCTTCTGTCGAGTGGGGATGTGACTTTTTTTTATACAGGAGACTTCAATTTCGCGGATTCGTTGACCCAGAACGCAATATGCCCGGAGGAATGTGACATCCTAGTGATTGAGACAACCTACGGTCGCCCCGACTTTGTGTTTCCTAACCGGGAGGATGTCTATGACCAGATCGTTCAGTGGGCGGCTTCGACAATAATGCACGGAGAGACCCCTTGCTTTTTGGTTTACCCGGTCGGAAAGGCACAGGAGTTGACCCGTTTGTTCAACCTATTTACGCCTATACCGGTGGTGACCCATCCTTCGGTCACAAGGGCAAATGGCATTGTAAACGCATTTGGGGGTGATCTAGCCTATTATGACCTTGCCGATGCTGGGGAGGATATAGTTAAGTCTGGGAATTGTGTGTGTCTATTTCCTACATCTCTGAATAGCAGGGCAATAAAGATGGTTTACCCCCGAGCCAGGGTTGCAACAGTGACTGGTTGGGGATTGGCTTTTGGCAAAAGGAATGCGGATGCGAATTTCGTTCTTAGCAGCCACGCGGATTACTTACAACTCCTGACTTTTGTCAAAGAATGCAGACCAAAGAAGGTCTATACTATGCACGGCTACTCAGAAATCTTCTCGAACAAATTGAAGAGAATGGGCTTCGATTCGACTCCGCTTGAACTCTAATCAGCCGAATAATACATGGGCTAGAATGACTGTTCCCATCAGCATGATCGAGGCAAGAACTACATACTGTGGCCTTATCTTCACGCCGTGCGTCTCATCCTCAAAGAACCTCATTAGCCCAGCGCCAGACATTGGCATTGGCGACCTATCTTTCTGCTTTCCTGGCAAATGAACCACCCTTTCAAAAGGGTTCTCGATTGTTTTTAAACATTATGTATATTACACGCTTAACCCAATAATAAGTTGTTTCTTGCTAGGAG
>CALGKV010000034.1 GCA_937930465.1 Methanosuratincolales archaeon
CAGCCCGCAGTTGGCAGAGGGCTATAGAATCGCAGGAGTAGTGCCTATCGCTGTCTCTAGCAATGACGATTTCATCCGCGCGCTCGAGAGCCTTGCCTCAAATGAGGAAGCTGGCATTGTATTGATTGACAGCGACTACGCCTCTGCCGCGAGGGAAAAAATAGAGAATCTAAAAATAAAGACCAAGCTTCCTGTATATTTGGAGGTTCCAGGCAGAAAGTCTGGAACATCGGTCGACCTCAAGGCTATGATAAGCCGTATAATGGGGGTAAAAGTTTGAGCGGCAAAACTGTTAGTGCTCAAAGAACAATTGACACTGATGGCTTCAACAAGCTGATCAGTGCTTTCTTTGAAGAGCTGGGCTCAAGGGTAGACGCACTTGCGGCAGAGGCAGTAAACACAATCGAATCAATCATGTCTGAATCCAGAAAATACTCGATAAGGCGTAGCAAGGAGATACTGGAATCATATAGGGAATCTTCAGAAGTCGAGTACAAGAAAGAGATCTCAAAGGCAGAGATCGATGCAAGGATGCAAGCCTTGCGGATTAAGGAAGAGGTTGTCGAAGCCGTATTCGCTGAGGCAAGAGAACGGCTCTTGGAATTCGCAGACAAAGAAGAATATCTGGAGATAATGCAAAAGCAGCTAAAGTCCCTTTCAAGCCTAGTACATGTTGGGAATGTAATCCTGAATAAGCGAGACGCAGAGAGGTTGGGAGAGGAGGCAATACGAAAAATCTTGGGCCCAAAATGCGACATTTCAGTAGAGGATTTGGGAACGGGGGGCTTCATTCTTATATCTAAAGATGGCAAGATCGCCATAGACAGAACATTAGACTCTCTCCTCGCGTCCAAGAAGGATGAGATGCGGGGAAGGATTGCTGAAAAATTATTTGGGTGATCATGATGGGGATAAAGGGGAAAATCCGGAAGATTAGCGGTCCGGTTGTTGTTGCAGAGGACGTCTCTGGTCTGGAGATGCATGAGCTAGTTATGGTAGGGAAGGACGAGCTTATTGGAGAAGTTGTCAGGGTTGAGGGCAACTCTGCAACGATCCAAGTCTACGAAGACACTGTTGGGCTGAAGCCAGGCGAAAAGGTGTTGGGGTCTGGGATGCCACTTGCTGTTGAGCTCGGTCCTGGTCTTCTGATGGGCATTTTTGATGGAATTCAGAGGCCTCTGGAGGTTATCCAGCAGCTAACTGGAGACTTCATCAAGCGGGGGATAAAGACTCCTGCCCTGCCAAGGGAAAGGCAATGGCATTTTGTGCCCAGGCTAAAGAAGGGAGATATGGTATCAGGCGGGGAGGTTATGGGGACAGTCGAGGAGACGCCAATATTCGAGCACAGGTGCCTTATCCCCCCTAACGTAAATGGAAAAGTCGAGTTCATAGCAAAAGAGGGGGATTACACGGTCGAGGATACTGTGTGCCGCGTCTCTGGAGAGAAGGGCAAGATAGAGCTTAAGATGTACCATAAGTGGCCCGTCAGAGAGCCGCGCCCATATGTCGAGAGGCTAGAGCCATCAGAGCCGCTGATAACTGGGCAGCGCATTATAGACACCTTCTTCCCAGTCGCCAAGGGCGGTGCCGTAGCCATCCCTGGAGGGTTCGGGACTGGGAAGACCATCACTTCCCACCAGCTTGCAGCATGGTCAGACGCAGAAGTCATCGTGTACATTGGATGTGGCGAGAGAGGCAATGAGATGACCGAAGTCCTTCTCACCTTCCCTGAGTGGAAGGATCCCAAGAGCGGAAGGCCTCTCATGGAGCGGACCGTGCTCATAGCAAACACAAGCAATATGCCTGTTTCGGCGAGAGAGGCAAGCGTATACACCGGAATAACCATCGCAGAATACTTCAGGGATATGGGATACAACGTGGCCATAATGGCAGACTCGACAAGCAGGTGGGCGGAGGCCCTCCGGGAGATCTCTGGCAGGCTTGAAGAGATGCCCGCCGAAGAGGGCTACCCCTCGTACTTGTCCTCAAGACTGGGCGAGTTCTACGAAAGGGCTGGTAGGGTCAAGACTATGGGGGGCGGCGTCGGTTCAGTTACGCTTATTGGTGCAGTCTCGCCCCCCGGAGGCGACTTCTCCGAGCCTGTAACTGTCCACACCAAGCGATTCGTAAGGTGCTTCTGGGCACTGGATAGCGCGCTAGCAAGCATGCGCCACTACCCTGCCATCAACTGGCTAACCAGCTACTCTGAATACACCGACTACGTGGAGAGCTGGTGGAACAGGCTCACCGAGAACCGCTGGAGGTCTCAGAGGCTGAAGGCGATGGAGATACTGAAGCGTGAGGATGAGCTTAAGGAAGTCATAAGACTGGTGGGATCCGAAGCCCTTCCAGAGTCAGAAAAACTCGTCTTGGAGACCGCAAGGCTCTTGAGGGAAGGGTTCCTGCAGCAGAACGCTTACGACCCCATAGACACCTACTCGTCTCCGGAGAAGCAGTTCGTTCTCCTCGACGCAATACTCAACTTCCACGATGCTGCCAGTGCAGCCATATCAAAAGGCGTCCCTGCCTCGAAGCTGGTTGCAATGCCGCAGCTAGCTGAGCTCGCAAAGCTCAGGATGTCAATTGATAATGAACGCATTAACGAGATTCAAAAGTTTTCTCAGGCAATTTCTGCAGAGATAAAGAATCTTACGGAGGTCAAGTTCTAATGGCCGTGAAGATGGAGTTCAGAGGGGTCACGAAGATCAGCGGTCCCTTGGTCTTCGTCGAGGGCGTGTCTGAAGTAGGCTACAACGAGCTCGTCGAAATAAGGACGGGCGATGGCGAAGTGAGGCGGGGCAGGGTTCTTGAGGTCTCTAAAGGCATGGCTGTCGTCGAGGTCTTCGAGGGGACTACTGGTCTCTCAACCACCGACACATCAATAAAATTCCTTGGTAAGCCATTGATGATCCCAGTCTCAGACGACATGCTCGGAAGGGTTTTCAATGGCACTGGAGAGCCTATTGACGGCGGACCGACGCCTTTCACCGAGGACTATCGTGACGTCAACGGGCTGCCCATGAATCCTTATTCCAGGGATTACCCTAACGAGTTCATCCAGACTGGCATCTCGGCAATAGACGGAATGGATACTCTCGTCAGGGGTCAGAAGCTTCCGCTCTTCTCAGGCTCAGGGCTGCCCCATAACCTGATAGCTACCCAAGTCGCAAGGCAGGCTACGATACCGGGCGAGGAGACCAGCTTCGCAGTCATATTTGTCGCCATGGGGATCAAGCACGACGAGGCGGCCTTCTTCAAGAGGAGTTTTGAGGAGTCTGGTGCGCTCAAAAACTCTTCTCTCTTCTTGAACTTGGCTGATGACCCTCCAGTAGAGAGGCTCGTCACCCCCAGGTGCGCACTGACATTGGCAGAATACCTCGCATTCGAGAAGGACATGCATGTGCTTGTGATCCTCACCGACATGACGAACTATGCAGAGGCTCTGAGGGAGACGAGCGCAGCAAGGGAGGAGGTTCCGAGCAGGAAAGGCTATCCAGGTTACATGTACAGTGACTTCGCCTCCATCTACGAGCGTGCCGGCCGCATAAAGGGCAAGAAGGGCAGCATTACGCAGATGCCAGTCCTTACAATGCCAAACGACGACATTACCCATCCGATCCCGGATCTCACGGGATACATCACCGAGGGGCAGATTGTGATTGACAGGGATCTGCACCGCAGAGGAGTCTACCCCCCGATAAACATACTCCCGAGCCTCTCAAGGCTAATGAAAGACGGAATAGGGAAGGGGAAAACGAGAGAAGACCACGGACCTGTGGCAAGCCAGCTTTACTCAGCATATGCCAGATCCCAGGAGCTAAGGCAGCTCAGCGCTATTATCGGCGAGGAGGGTCTCACGGAAAAGGACAGGGCATACCTGAGGTTCGGCGACGCCTTCGAGCAGCGCTTCCTGAGCCAGAAGTTCGATGAGAACCGGAGCTTGGAGGTCACTCTCTCATTGGCATGGGAAATGCTGTCCTTGCTTCCAGAGTCCGAGCTGACTAGGATCTCGGACAGGTTCGTTAAGCAGTACTATAGGCCGAAGTGAGGTCTTAGTAATGTCCCTCAGGGTAGCGCCTTCAAAGATGAATCTGATAAGGTTCAAGCGCACCCTCTCTTTTCTGAGCAGGGCGCATGATCTTTTGGAGGAGAAGAGGGACATATTGCTGCTCGAGGTGAACCGGCGCATAGGCGAGGCGTCGAAACTAAGGGCCGATCTCGACAGGATTCTGGCGATGGCCTACATGAAGCTTGATGAAGCTGCTGCAGTTGTCGGTTCAAAAGAAATAGAGTCCGCAGCGAAGTTCCCTTCAGCCACTTTTGATCTCTCCACATCAAAGAAAAAAGTCATGGGCGTCTCAGTCCTCTCCTTCAAATTGGATAATTTAAGTAGAACCACAACCTATGGCTTCGATAGGCCGACCGTCCTGATTGACGAAGCTGCTGAAAACTTCAGGCAAGCTCTCGATCTCGTGGTTAGGGTTGCTGAACTAGAAAATACGCTGATCAACTTGGTTGAGGAAGTAAAGAGGACGCAGCGAAGAATAAACGCACTGGAGCAGTTCCTGATCCCAAGATACTCTTCCACGGTAGCTATGATCTCCAACATCCTCGAAGAGAGGGACAGGGAAGAGTTTGTCAGGGTAAAGAAAGTGAAACGGATACTTGAAAAGCGTGCGGAGGTCCATGAACGTGTATGATGAATTCCTGAAAGAAATATATGCTGACTATGAAAAGAAATTGGATGAGCTCAAGGCTCTGTCACAGTCATTTAGGGGAGAGATGTCCTCAAAAATAAATTTAAGGAAGAATGATATAAGTAAAGCGATTGAAACCAAATCGGAGGTAGCCCCTTGAAAATTGACTTCTTATTGTCGATACCACCCCGGCGATTATTCCTGATTTTAGCCATTCTGATGCCTGTATTGCTTCTGACGTTTGGATTGACCATTGTCTCTGCTTCAGTGCCGGCAGAAGCCTTCACACAGCCGGCTCAAACCCAGGACGCCTCGATGATAACACTATCAATAGCGCTTGCGATAAGCCTTCCTGCTCTCGCTGCTGGATATGCGCTTGCTAAAAGCGGCTCGGCTGCAATCTCATCGCTTGTCGAAAAGCCTGAGACCTTCTTCAAGGCTTTCCTTGTCGTGACGCTGTGCGAGGCTATAGCCATCTACGGTCTAATCATCGCAATCCTGTTGTGGCTGAGGATCTGATAGCCGGGGCACGGGTGCGTCTTGATGCTACGCCCAATCAAGATGTGTCGCACCTCCTTAATTTTTCTAAAAGCTGATTACGAGAGAATTATTGATGTTATCAACAGAAAGGCTGACCTACATCTGTCTTTAAGGGATGTTGGTGAGATCGGAGAAGTCGAATATGCGAGTGAGGTCGAGTCGCTGCGAGAAAGAATAAAGGATCTTGTCTCGAAAACAAGAAGTTATGTCCCGATAAGGGACGAAACGCCTGCATGCTTTCCATTATCTGCTAGGGATTGGAAAGATTATGTTGCGAGTATAGAGTCTGAAGTTTCAGTTTTCGAACAAATGATCCATGAGATAGATTATGCTGCAAAGTTGGAAGAGAAATTAGAGGAAAATTTTTTCATGTGGAGGGGCATCTCCGGCAATTTGGGAGACAGTTCTTTGGAAATGATCTCTCGGTTAAAAGAATTCAGATTCATCTTTGCCCGCTCAGAGAGATCCTCAGTATCCGATCTGATGACTGCGTTGGCTGATACTTGCTTGGTTGTTGAAGCGTCTAAAGAAGCTGTTGTTGCATTGGTCGTCTATTTGCCAAGCCAAGAGGCTATCGTGATGCAGCGGCTTGAATCGGCAGCCTTCCGGCCTCTTGCGCTTCCTGAAGAATTCCAAGGAAGCCTTTCGAATTTGGCAGCTAAGCTGGAGTCATTGGGACGAGGTCTTGAAAGCGCCAAAAAAACAAAGGCAGAGAAGATCTCCCTGATTGAAAGGAATATCGGAAAGCTGTTCTATCTGGAACAATCGGTGAGCGACGCAAATTCTATTCTCTCTGTTAAGGGGAGGTCATCTTACAGCAAAAATTGGGCAGTACTCGAAGGCTATGTGCCAAGGGATCAAGTTCAAGAGCTGACCAATTCAGTTCAGATAGCCCTTGGTGGTCGCGTAGTTTCCTTCGTCAATGAGGATGAAATGTCAACCTCTGTGCCCGTTTCATTCAAATATCCTAAGTTCTTCAGGATCTTCGATTCGATAACAAATCTTTACGGTTCCCCTTCTTATAATGAGGTAAACCCCACGCCAATCATGGCGCTCAGCTTCCCGATACTGTTCGGCCTTATGTTCGGGGATTTGGGGCATGGGATATCGCTCGCTTTGCTCGGGCTCGTATTCTACAGATTCTTCGGATCGATGAAGAAGATAGGCTTGGTATTGATCATCACAGGTCTCGCAGGCGCCATAATCGGTGCCTTGCTTTACGGAGAGTTCTTCGGGCAATCTCTCCACCATTTGGTTGGATATGCGCCGCCACTACACCCGTCGGAAGACCTGATGACAATGCTTAAGATATCCCTGTTCGTAGGCGTGGTTCATATCTCCCTTGGTCTCTCACTTTCATTTGCTAATAGCCTCATCCAGAGGAAATACTCTGCGGCCTTCCTTGTGAATTTGCCGAAGATCGCCCTTTACATTGGATTCATGTATGTGATCTTTGTCTTTGGGCTGAATCTCATGGAATGGTTCTCTGGCCCGATCTACTACATATTGGGTCCTATAGCTTTTCTTCTCTTGGCAGAGCCCTTTTACGAGATGACGAAGCATGGCAAAAAAGGCGTTGGCAAGCTCGGCGAGATGTTTTTCGAGGTATTTGAGACAATGATAAGCTTCATCTCAAACACTGTTTCTTACCTGAGAATTTTCGCTATGGTAGTCGCGCACATTATGCTAACAACTGTCTTTTACAGCCTGGCTGAGATTACTTCGAACGGAGGGCTGGGCTTCGTTCTCTCGCCCCTTCTGATTATTGTCGGGAATGTGTTCGTGGTTTTGCTCGAGGGGATATTGGTCTTGGCACAGGATTTGAGGCTACACTTCTATGAGTGGTTCAGCAAGTTCTATAGCGACGGAGGCATTCGCTTCAGCCCCTTCAGGCTGGCTGTAGGGGTCCCAGTCCAGCTCAGTAAATGAACTCTTGGACTGACTTTTTGGGATCCATTCCCCTCTCAATTATGTTGGCGAGCCTTATGATGTTCTTTATTTCCCTCAGCTTTAGCTCAAGGTATGAAAATACGGCTGCAAGGTTTGAATAGTTTCTGTAGTATGCCCTTTCTGCGTT
>CALGKV010000035.1 GCA_937930465.1 Methanosuratincolales archaeon
AGTCGCCGAATGGCTCGTCGAGTATGAGCACTTTTGGATTCGAGACGAGCGACAGCGCGAGGGCTACCCTGATCTTCTCCCCCCCGCTCAGCTCGTACACATTGCGGTCCAGTATCTCTGGGCACAAGCCCACCGCCTCCAGCACGGTGAGCGCTACATCCCTCGCCTTTTCCGGATCTTTGGATCTGAATAGTTCCCTAAGTAGATCGTTGCTTATCCCCATCTCGACCAGCTTTGCCTTCATCTCTCCTTCCGGGAGCTCTGAGACCCTGCTCAGCGCATCCACCAGCTCCTCAGAGAGCCCTGCCCTCTTACCCTTTCTCAACGCGGCCTCGAGCGATCCATAGTCCTTGAGCCCTAGTTTAGCTGCAAAGAGATCCAGGACCTTGGCATGGTGAGGCAGGTCAAACTCCTGGTGAAGTATGCCTATCCTCCTCCTCGCGAGCATGTTTCTCCTGCCGAGTTTGCCTAGCACAACCCATTCGCCCTTGTACGTTATCCTTACCTCTCCCTTGTCAGGGAGCTCTAGGCCGGAGAGCATCCTGAGGATGACCGTCTTCCCAGCGCCAGAAGGGCCGACTATGCCCGTTATCTCACCCCTCCTGAACTCAAGGTTTGTCTCAGCCATCTCGAAGACCAAGCCATAAGGTATTAGCTTGTACTTCTTGCAGGCCCCCTCTATCTTCAATACTGTGGGACCGTCTATCCTTGTCTTTTCGAGAGGCTCCTCAATCCCAGAAAGGAACCTGGCAAGCACCGCCCCCGTTTCACCATCCTCTATGATCTTTCCACTGTCAATGAGGATTGTTCTTTCCGAGAGCGACCTGTGAGTCTGGGGATTATGCGATGCGAACAGGATTGCGATCCCGAGTTTCTTGTTCGCGCGCTTGAGCGCATCCAGGAGCGCTTCCCTAGTTGCTGGGCAGGTCATTGTGCCCGGCTCGTCCAGCAGCAAAAGCTTCGGCCTTCTGGCTATCTGCCTCGCAATAATTAGCCTTTGCTTCTCCCCCCCGCTAAGGACTTCGGACCAGAGATCTGCCCTCCTCTCCAGCCCGACTACCCTAAGTATCTCCATCGCCCTTTCTCGGTATTCCCTGTACTCGCCTTCTGCTTCAGGGATAGTCTCGTCAAAACCGTCGGAGTACCTTAAAGCCCTTACCACGTTGTCCAATGCGTTGTCGGGCCAAAGCCCGAAGCTCCTCTGGAGCTGGATGGCTGTCTTGCGCTGAAGCTCCAGCAAATCTCCCTTATGTGAGGAGGGTGTTATGTTGAGCCCGTCGAAACTCACCGATCCTCGGTCGAAGCTCTCGACACCCCTTAGTATCCTCAAGAGCGTGCTCTTGCCTGCACCACTTCTTCCTACGATCCCGACAACTTCCCCCTCCCTTAAAGAGAAAGAGACCCCGTCCAGGGCGGTAATGCCCCTCTCGGGGAACTTCTTTGTCAGGTTGGATACTTCAAGCAACAAACTGCCTCTCCCCTCAGAACATAGACTTCGGAAGCACTTTCACTAGGATGTAGTTTCTCATCAGCGACCTATTTATCTCCGCGAAATCAGAAAGTTTCTTGTCTCCGATAGCAACGTTGGCTATCTTGTCCTTGTAGTCGTCATAGGGCAGCTTCACCCTCACCCCGTCTATCTTGAGCGTGACAGGGTTCGGAGAGAGCGCTTCTGTAGACTCAGGGACCTGCCTCTCAATCTCCGCCTTCACCACGATCGGATCCACTACAAGCGGATCCAGGTCCATCTCCCTCCTCCTTTGCTCTACTACCTCGCCAGCCACCCTCGAGACCTCCCTGAGTTTCTCGATCGCCTCCCCTGTCCTTGCCCTCTCTGGATACCTTCCTATGCCGCCGACATAAGCTTCAGCACCAGGAATGCTTTTCATCAAGGGCCCGCCTGTTACTATCACAGGCACCTCGATCTCCGAGAAGAGCTTGGTCTTTTTCATCAGGCATTTTTCAAAGTTACCGAGCGTGAATACTGCAATGTCGTGCTCTTCTATGAGCTCTTTTTCCTTTATGTTGGTATGTATTATCTTCTGCCCAACCCCCCTTGATAACCCTATTATGTTAGTCTTTGCCCCGTGCCTCCGAAGGTTCTCAGCAATGTCGCATGCCGGGTGCGGGAGGTGGTGCCTGGAGAGTGTTGGCGCTACCACCCCGATCTCCGTGCCTATCAGTGGCGCATGCGTCAGCTTGCCCTTCAGCTCTGACACGATTGCAGATAGGTGCTCCAGCTCTTCCTCAGGCACAGCCAAGTTCATTATGAGATCGAGTCCGACCACCGTCTTCTGAACGAGAAATCCCCCTACATCCTCAAGGAACTCCAATATCCTCTCGTGCTTGTATAGGCCGCCCTCGAAGAGCAGATACTTAAGCATGGGCTTCGCCCTCCAGCCTTCTCGCAAGCGCCCTCCAGTTTTCCTTTATTGTGTCCTCGGAGGCGATAATTGTCAATATGCCTTTGTTTTTTGTAGAACTCCTAACCCTGAACCCTTCTGGGATGATCCTGTTAGCGAGCTCATTAATTCTGGAATCCAGATCGTATCCTTTCTCGCTGAGCCTTACCCCTTTCACCTCTTCAGGTTCTGCCCCTGAAACAAAGATCTCGAGCCTGCCTATCTGCTCAACCCTGTCTCTCCCGTACTTTGACCAGAGCGCCTTCAGCGCATCCCCAAGGAAGATCTCGCTGCTCAGTGTTATCCTTATCCCGTTCTTCCTCGAGTCAATGTAAGATGCCTCGCCCAATGTGCTCTTGCCCGTAACTTCCTTGTACCTTATGACGATTATGAAAACGGGCTCCTCTACCCTTATCAGCATGTCGATTGAATCTATGCTACCGCCGAGCCCCAGGTCCTCTACGCTCTTCTCCGCTATGTACTTGTACTGCTGCCCGCCTAGCTCGTCTGACGAATCGACGAATATCCTAATCCTTACCACCCTCTTCTTCGATTACCCTTTTCAGCCTCTCCACCTCAAGCTTTGTCTTAGGTCCCTCAAGGGGGATCTTCTCCTCTTCCCCAGCTTCGAGCGCCTTCGAAACGTTCTTCAGGACCTCGCGCTCGGAGCTTAGCATGTGGTACCCGGGTCTTGGACCTCCTCCCCTCTTCGCCCTGCATATCCTATCGTCGCCAATCTTGTATCCCCTCTGCTTGTAGAATACCCTTTTCGGGTCTAGTGACCTCATCTCCTCGAGGGCAGGTATGACCTTCTCCTCATCCCCCTCAACCAGAAGGCCGTAGCAGGTCTCCTTGTAGTCTATCCCGCCGATCTGTGCAGCCTTCTCGGCAAGCATTGAGGGCGTAAGACTGGAGTCCGGAGAAAGGACAATGAGGAACGTCTTGATCATCATCTCAGCTCCTGGACGTACAGCTCGCTGCCCTCCTTGATCTTCCTCAGCAGGTCAAGCCCTCCTTCTACTTCCCCGACTAGATTTGTCCCATCAAAGCTCTCTGCAGTCGGGCCAAACTTCTCACTTTCATTTATCCTGATCCCAATCATTCCTGCAAACTTCTTCACCGTGTTCGTTACCCCTATCGATCCAGCCAAAACTTTTATATCGGGCGTGTTCTCGGGTGTGAGGCCCTTTGCGATTTCTTCGTTTCCCTTAAAAAGGATCATCTCCGTCTTTGGGGCCGCAAAGTAGACTTTCAATTTTCCGAATGCCCTCTGCTCAAGCCCTGTGACCGCCCTGAAGTACTTTACCGAATTCGGGGCCTTGTTCTCATAAAGCCTGATCTTAAGGACGCTATCTGGGCTTATCACCTTGCACTTGACAGCCCTCTTCTTGTAGATCTCTAGCGAGTTCTGCGGCTCATGCTCCACTATCAAGGAGTCGGGATCCGAAAGTTCGCCCACAATTTCAAGCTCGATGCCGGCTGCTTCCAGGGTCGCTCTTGCACCAGAGACGTTCTTTCCCAGTAGGTCGATCCTTGGAGGCCTGACCGACACCGCGAGGCAGTCACCTTCCTTTGCCAAGTCTACGATTTCGATTCCACTCAAGACCTTGCCGACTACAGTATGCGACTGCGCCAGCGGGGCATCCTTCTTGTAAACATATGCTGCCCCCACGTTCTCCCCAGAATTCCTTATTGTGATGTAGCCTCTTTTCCTCATCCCGAGCTTCTCGACTGGCAGTGCGATTACTTTCCTCTCGTTGTTGCAGATGTAACTGCTGGTCTCCTCCGAGACC
>CALGKV010000036.1 GCA_937930465.1 Methanosuratincolales archaeon
ACTTCCCAAGCATCTCTGGCGGGAATGTGCCTGCGAGGGGCGGGATCGGCACCAGGAGCGGGATCACCAGGAGAACTACAAGCACGGCGGCCAATGCTGAGATCAGGACTTTTTTCCTCTTGCTTAATCTCATTTTCATCCCCCTTTGAGATATTTCAAGGGCATGCAAACCCGTCTCTAGGCCACGTCATAACTTGCCGAAGTACTCGTCGATAACTGGCTTGGGCTGCGGCTTGGTGGCGAGACTGACGAGCACGGTCGCTGCCAGGCTGGCAGGGACTCCTGCGAGCGATGGATCGAACGTCGAAGCCATAAGGCGGAAGTAGAGCGCGACCGCTGAACCTACAATTATGCCTGCCGCAACCCCATAGGGCGTCGCCCTCTTCCAGAAGAGGGTTGCGAGGACAGGGATCCCGAGCCCGCTGGCGATCGTGGAGAAGAAAGCCACTATCAGCCCCAAGATATCAGGGTATAGCACCGCGATCCCGACAGCGAGCAGCGTGATCAGAACGGCGCTGAGCCTCGTCACTTGGAGCACTCTCCTGTCGCCCATGCCCGGGAATGCCACGCCGACTATGTCCTTGGAGAGGCTCGAGGAGACTCCGATCAGGAAAGAGTCTACGCTCGACATTATGATCGACAGGAGGGAAGCGATTACGAATCCGCTGAGGCCAGCAGGGACAACCTCGATAATCAGGACAGGAAGCAGAGACTGGGGAGAGGAGAGGCTTGGGAAAGCCACTGCACCTGAAAGGCCTATCACCACGCAGACTGCTGCCCAAACGAAGAATGTGAGGTTCGCCAAGGCTGCCGAGCTCAGCAGGGTCTTACTGTCTTTGGCTGCCCATTGCCTCTGCACAAGGTGGTTCTGGAACTGAACCCCAAAGACCATCGAGGTCAGCCCCCCGGCTATTGCGTAAGCGGAGAGGGAAGAGAGGCTCAGGCGATCAGGAGGGAGGTTTGAGGCTATACGTTCCCAGCCCCCCGCGCTAGCCAAGGCTAATGGCAGGATTATGAACGCTATGCCGAATGCAGCTATCGCCCACTGCAGAATATCCGTCCTGATGACGGCGACCTGGCCGCCGATGATTGTGTAAGAGGCTGTGATGGCAGCAGCCACCAGTATCCCTACCCATAGGTCTATGCCGAAGTAGACCTTGAAGATAGTCCCGAGCCCGACGAAGTTGTCGGCTATGAATCCGGAGATTCCGGCTACCGTAACTATCCCCGCAAGGAACCGTACGCCCCTTCCCATCCTCTTGCCAACCAGCTCTGGGAGGGTCACCAGCCGGTATTTCTCGCCAAGCCGCCTCACCTTGGGCATGAGCAGATACACCATTGCGAACCCGAACCCGAAAGCCAGCAGCGTCCATGCCCCAGAAATGCCCAGCCTGTACACGTTGCCGATTATCCCCATCGCAAAGCCGGCGCCGACTGCAGTTGCGGCGTAGGTCGAGTATGAAGAAAGGAAGCCCATGCGCCCCCCTGCGACCATATACTCGTATGTCGAACCGGATTTCCTGTAGATGAACCCTATCATGAAGACAACGGCCATGTAGGCAACTATCACGGCAATGTCAAGAGTGCCTATCATGATCGAAGATTCGCAAGGAAAGCTAATAAAATTTGCCGAGAGATTCATTAAATGCTACCGTGCGAAAACGGACTTGGATCGGATTGATTTGATTGCGCCCCTTTATCGAAAGGTCAGCCATCCAGGCTCATGGATCCTAAGGATCAGGGATGCAAGACGGCTGAGGCCCATTTTGAGAAAACACCTCGGGCGCTTCCAGTTCAGGCGCATGCCATTGCTGCACTTGCCTCTGCAGGCATTCAAAAGCCCAAAGCTAAGCGATGCCGCCATTTGGATATGATCCCGCCAAGAAGCGACTGATCGCCAATGCGCCAAGATCAACAACCAACTCGTTGGTGGCTTTGCGATCCCAAACTCTGCGCCTTGGGGAAACCCAAGGAGAGAAGGTTCAAAATCAGCCTATCCACCGCTTAAGGCTAGCCTGCCTGGCTCCGCCTTCTAGCCGGGCGCCGATGCTCTCGAAAACAGTCCTGGCCGCCTCTGCCAAGAGCCTTGAATAATACGCCCTGTCGAAGCTTCCATTGAAGAGATCGGGCACTCTGACCCTGCAAATCGGGTTCGGGTGGGAGGAGCTCGAGCATATGAACTCAACCTCTTCGCCGGGAGATGCCTCCTTCCCCACGGCGAGCAGCTGGAGGGCTGCAGACTGCTGCGCCGAGCTGACCCTGTAGGATCCTGGCGCCCGCCCCAAGCGCCTCCTGAACGCAAGGGACTCTTTGCAGGGTTTCCCAGCACTGATCTCCCTAACGGCTTTCCTGAGAAGGGCCTTCCCTTTGCAGACGCCCACGGACAGGACCTCCTCGGAGCTCCTGCATGAGAAGACCTCCGCTATCAGATCCTCCTGGAACCGCCTCACCACCTCGGGCAAGTCGCCCCTCCGCATCTCTATCCCCCGCGCCACGACCTCGCCTTCATAGGTCAAGCCGAAGTAACGTTTCAGAGCTGCCGAGGACGGGTCGCGCCTGAGCCTTGGGAATGCCAGGAACTTGAAGTGCCGGTCGATCGATATGGGAAGCCCGGTCTCGGAGCGGATCGCCTCCGCTAGAACTGAGTAGTCGGCAGGGGATGCGCCATGCCGGGTCACGAAGATGGAGTCGACGTCGGCGTAGATCACGCGGCATCCCATCGCGTCGGCAACTCTCTTGGCAGCAACCATCGCCTCCCTTGATCTCCGGTTGATCTCTTCGAAGACAATCGGGTTTCCGAATCTGTTCCTGCAGCACCCCGAGACGCCGTATATGGTGACGAGGATCATCTTGATCGCGCTTATCCGCTCCTCGCAGAATCTCCACTCGTCTGTGCCCTTGGCAAGGGTCCTTCGGAGCCGCTTTAGTGCGAGGCGCCTCTTGAGCCACTCCTCGAGAATGGAGCCGAGGATCGGGCGGGCGTTGGAGCCGCCGTCGCAGGCGTAGCCGCTCCATGCATTTCCGGTGCTGCTCTCGCCCCCGTACGGGCTCTCGTAGCTGATGCCGTCCCTCAGGATCAGGCTGGGGTACTGGGAGTCGAAGTCGAGGGCAGCGACGTTTTCGTATAGCACGCCCGGGACGGGGGTGAAGGTGATCCCGCCCCGGTCCCTGGCAGCAAGCTCTCCCAGCGGCCTTGCGCACTCCCGGTATCCCTCCTCTGGCACCGCACAGCCCCTGCTGATCAGCTCGAAAGACGTCCTGGAGTCGATCGCTCTGTTGCTGAGCCACCTCGTTGCCTGGCCCATCGTCGCAAACGCAAACCTGGATCGCTCGACAAGGCCGGCGACGCCCCACCTGTCGGCGCCGAATCCGTAGAAGACCGGACCGAGGAAGACCCTGCCTGCTGCCGATCCCTGGAGCCCCTGGTATCCGTCCCCACACCGCCCCAGCCTCAGCTGCAACCCCTCCCTCTTCGAGATCTGAAGCATCGAAGGGTAAAACCGACTGTCCATATCCGGGATCAGGACGAGATCAGGATCCTCGAACGCCAAGTGGTCCAAAAACGATTCCAAGACCTGCACCTCTCCCCCTGACGCTTCATGCCCGCAGGAAGCGCAGCGCACAGACAGCAGCTCCCAACGCCCACCCCGCCGCTCCATCCGGGGGATGAAAGCAGCAAAGCTGAATGGCGGGGGCTCTAGCCCTTCCCCCTCCTGCAGCTTCCTGGCAGCCAGAATCCTGTCCCCATCGCGCTCGACTTCGACCTTTGAAGTAGGCTCAGCGCGGAGCCTCGTGAAGAGGTAGCGCTGCACATGGGGAATGGAGAGGTTGTAGACCCCCTCGACGCCCGGAATCAGCTTAACCGCCGAGGCTAGCCGGCGGAGGGAGTGCCCCCAAGTCTCGATCCTTAACATTTGCCTGGCGGTGCCATCAAATGAAGGGGTGAGCGCCTCGGTGGAGACGCTCTTGACCTCTGGGCACTCAGAGATCCGGTAGGCGACCCCTTCCTCGCAGCCTGGACTGCAGAGCACGTTGAAAAATGGGGCGTACCGGTCCCTTAGCCTCAAGGCTCTCCCGGTCTCGGTCTTTATCCAGACCGCTGCCTCTGATCCGATGATGTAGGCGTCCAATATCCAACCGCGTTCGATCCCCAACTACATCATGCCCCATTCATCCAATGTGTCTCCGGACTCGGCGCGAATGGTGCAGAAGCCGTTGCGAACCCTGCCAGCGCAATCGGCACAGCGCACTTGGCGCAGCATCGGCTTGCGGTGAAGCCGCTGAGCTGGCACAGGCAACCTTGGCAACCCGCGATCCTGGCTGCCGAGGAGCAGCCCGCCTAGCGACCAGGAAGCCTGCTCTCCAGCCCATTGACTTTCGCCTCCAAAGCCTTTATCCTCGACTCCTTCTCAGCGATCTCTCGCTTCAGATCCTCTATCTCGCCCCTGTTGTGGGCGTTCGCGGTCAGGTTCATCACGTCCAGGACCGCAGGGATCCCGGAGGCTGCCATGGCGGCATACTCCCTGTCCCAGGCATCTCGGACTAGGCTCTCGAACCCAGCTCTGTTGGCTGGCTCACGGATCAGAGCCAAGTATCCGCCCCTCAGAGACCCGAGAAGCTCCTGGTACGACTGCCTGAACGGCGGGGTTATCCTTCCCGTAAGATCACCTCCATTGCAATTCCCGGAAAAAGGGATTAGGACCGAGTTGGGCGTTGCCCTTTCTGGGTGCCTCAAGAGTGCCGCGCGGACTCCCCCCTTGGCGCGGCGGAAGTCGACGATCACCTGGGAGAGGCCAAGCACCATCCCGGAGCAGAGCCTTTGATCCCTGGAAGTGATGACGGCGGCAGCATCAGTCTCAGATGCCAGGCGCCACATCAAGGAAGCGACAAGATCCATCTCCGGGAGCCCCTCGCCCCGCTCGCCCCGGAAGGCAGAGATGTCGTGGACTGCGACCAGAACAAGATGCCCCCGCTCACTCGCTGCACTCTCCAGCGAAAAAGCGGCATGGGGCTGCCTTTCCCTGCTGTAAGCAGCGGCGAAGAGGATCCTCCCCATCACCTCCCTGTAGTCGAGCCCCCGGCTTTTGGCTATCATTGCTATCCTTTCCGGGGAGATCTCGCTCCTGGTCCGGTAGTAGTCGGTGCTGTTCAAGTAGGCGACGTTCCCCGCTGAACACCCCTCAACGAGGATGCTGTGCAGCAGCACGTCAAGGAACTCCGGGGCGCCTGAGAAGAGGTGGACGATGCCCCCGCAGAGCCCGCCCATGAGCGAGTCAAGGGCAGGGCAGCCTGTCGCCAGACGGAGATGCCCCGTCCGAAGCGAAGATGCGCGAACAAAGCCAGTCCCCCTGGAAGGAGCCATTTTTGCAGATGGCCTCAGGGGCGCGCATGACTCGCCAAATGTTCCGAAGCATGCTCTAGAGGATAGACCAGACGGCAACACACAAACCCGGATACCATAATGATCACTTTCGCCGAGAAATACCATTCCAATGACATGAAATTGCCATTGGAGAAGCTGCCACATTGCAAAGAATACTTTCGCCGACGGGAGAGACTCCCCTCCCAGCTTTACTGATCCTTCCCGGATTGGATGATTGCAGACGGAATGCCTCTTCAAGAGGACGATAAAAATATGGGT
>CALGKV010000037.1 GCA_937930465.1 Methanosuratincolales archaeon
CTCGCCAAACTCATAAGACTTCACCCGGAAATCGCTCCGGTAAACCTCATTGCCCTTCTGATCAGTAATCTTGAGCGTTATGTATCCGTCAGCGGGTCCGTTAGTCCCATTCTGGTTCACAAGGGCTATCGCAAACCTGTACTCCCCTGACTCTGGACCGCCTTCCACACGCAAAAAGGCGAATGCTGCTGGCTGGATGTCCCTGCCCAGGTAGGTGTTGAGGCCAAGTATCAAAAGCAGCGCCAGAGGGATTGTTACGAGCGGGAAGATGAAATATTTCTTGGGGCCCAATCTGGCGCCAGTATTTTCTGCCATCCTAAAAACCTCTTTCTGCTGGGATGATACCGAACCTTCTTCTATTAAACCATATGGCTTCGACAAGCGAAACAATCGATCAAGAAACGCCGGGAAAGCTTATTACTTGACCGGAAGTAGACCAATCGTTTGGTGTCTCGCTTGGAGGCAAAAGATAGAGGCGAAAGCATTAGCGACGAGCAGAGCCTTCACCTATTCAACACTTGGTGGAGGCAGAGGGGATGGGAAAGGCCATTGCATATTGTTGACGCTGAAGGCGTCTTTTTGAAGGAGGGATCGGGGAGGAAGATCCTCGATTTCTCTTCACAGCTGATGTGCTCAAACTTGGGGCACAAAAACAAGAGGGTGATCGAAGCAATTGCTTCGCAGTCAAAGAGCCTTCCTTTCGCGAGCCCAGCCTTTGCACTTGAGGTCCGTGCCGCTGCTGCAAAGGCGATCTTGGAGATATTGCCCCGGGGTCTCGACAAGCTTCTCTTTTCGACTTCAGGCAGCGAGGCGAACGAGGCAGCATTAGGGGTCGTTAGGCACTGCCAGAGACCTCGCGGGGCTTACAAGATCATCTCAAGGTACGCATCTTACCACGGTTCTACAGCTGGCGCGATCTCTTGCACGGGGGATCCGCGCCGTCTGGGAGCCGAGCCTATAGGGAAGATCCCTGGCGTTGTCTTTGCGCCAGACTGCTACTGCTACCGGTGCCCCTTCAGGCTATCGTACCCTGAATGCGATGTGGAATGCGCAGAGTACGTCAGGTACCTGGTCGAGAACGAGGGAAATGTCGCGGGGGTAATAGTGGAGCCCATCGTGGGGACGAACGGCGTTATAGTGCCTGTCGACGAATACCTTCCGCGCCTGAAGAGGATAGCCGAGGAGTTCGGTCTTGTCTTTATTGCGGACGAGGTGATGGCAGGCTGGGGGCGGACGGGATCGTGGTTCTCATTTGAGCATTGGGGCGTCGTTCCTGACATAATCACGACTGCGAAGGGAAGCACGGGTGGCTACGTCCCTTTGGGGATAACCGCGGTGAGGCGCGATATAGCCGAGGAGGCAGAAAATACTGGCTTCACGCACGGGCACACTTATGAGGCACACCCTATCTCCTTGGCTGCAGTGCCCGCAGTGATAGCCGAGTTCAGAAGGATGGATCTGCTCAGCCATGTGAGGAGGTTGGGCGGTTACATGCAGAGGCGCCTAGAGGAGCTGAAGGAGGCTCACCCCTCTGTGGGCGACGTCAGGGGGAAGGGCCTATTCTGGGCACTCGAACTGACGAAGGACAGGTCGAGGCGCCTCCCTTTCAACACACGCGCGGACAAAGCCAAGGGCCTCCAGCTAATGGCGGATCGCCTGGCCTCCGAGATGTACCGCTTGGGCGTATACCAGTACGCCTGGATAAACCATCTCGTTATAGCGCCCCCCCTGATAATCACAGAGTCCGAGATCGATATTGGGATTGAAGCCCTCGACAAGGCCCTTAGGATATCTGACCAGAATATGTAAGGATAGTTGTACGAGTCTGAGAGAGAATGAGGGGTTCCGTCAGCTCCCCTGTGCCTTTGTAAGCATAACGCCTGAAGCCAACACTGCAGGCACCAGGGATGGCGTTCTTACCTCCCACCAGTGCACCCAACTCCGGTCCGAACTGACCTGCCTGATCGATCCAAGTATTCTGAGCATGTTGTCGCTTATCCTGACCCCCCTGAGGGCACCTTTCACCTCTCCGTCCTCAATTAGGAAAGTCCCATCCCTGCATATCGTCGAGAAGTCGCCAGTGGCATAGTTCTGGAACCTCGTGTACCAGTTGCTTACTACGTAGACGCCTCTTCTCAGATCCCTGATCATCTCATCCATGTTCATTTCTCCCGGCAAGACCTTCAAGTTCCAAGGCGATGGCGCCACCCACCCGGCATTTCCCGTGCTGCACGTGCCGAACCTCTTGGCTGTCGACTTGTTGTGGAGGTATGATGCCATTCTTCCCCCTTGGACAATGGCCGTCTTGCGCACGGCTACGCCCTCGTCGTCGAAAGTCCTTGAATTGAGCCCATTGGGATCAGAGCCGTCATCCTCAATCGTCAATGTCTCAGGAGCCACCCTCTCACCGACCTTGCCTGCAAGGAATGACACCCCTGCCTCCACGCTGAACGCCGAGCTTGCGTCGCCGATCCTCTCGATGAGGTTGGCGAATATTATCGGTCCAAATATCACTTCGTAACTGCCCTCGCTCCAATTTACATTCTCCCTTGACATCCTCGCAATCATCCCTGCCCGCCTCCCCGCCCCCTCGGCGTCGAGCGCGCGCATCTCGGTGGCGCAGCTCAGACCTTGGCCAGATCCTTCTCCTGCGAACGCCCTGACATTGAGCTCGAAGGCAGCCCTCTCATCATATCCTTCCCCTCCGCTGCTGGTCAAGATGGCGACTTTCCTTACCTCTGCATTGAATATACCTGCGCTCCTCTCGCCCCCTTCCCTTATCGCAGCCCCTACGCAGCTGCTGATGCAGCCTCCAATCCTATCTGGTTCTATCGCTTGGGCGCAGCGCCTGTCTGGGAATTTTGTGCCCTCTACTTCAGTGATTGTCTCCGAGTCTGCTACCATGGGTGCGCTCTTGATCGCCCGTTCCAACCCCCTCCTGATGCCATCCTCGGATAGATCCTCCAGCCGGGTTATGATCTTCTTCTTGCCAAAAACAGCCAACGCATCGATGCCCATCATGCTCCAGTTCTGAACCACTGTGGTCTTGTTGTTCGAGAACCTTACCATGATCCTATCGACGTGGCTCGGGATCACTATTGCCTGGTCAGCCCCCATTGAGAGGAACCCTTTGAGAACCCTGTCTCCAATCTCGAAGAGCCTTTCCTTCATTGCAGAACACTTTCCTTGATCGCTAAACTTGTCATAGATTATCTTCTCTCACATTTAAATACTAAAAGATTGAAAAACCTTACAAGGCAGGTGCAACGATGAGGGTAACGGTCTCAGTCCCAGGAAAGGTTTCCCTCTTTGGTGAGCACGCCGTCGTGTATGGTGAACCAGCCCTGGTCGCTGCGATCGGGAGGAGGCTTACGGTTTCTGTTGAGTCGAGATCCGACAAGCACATTAGGATAGCTGCCATGGACCTGCAAGTCCCAGGTGTTGTGCTTACGTTCAGCGAGGAAAGCCCAGAGCTGATTGTTGAGACTGATTACGGGAAAATAGTAGGCGCAGTCGGGTACGTGAGGAAGGCTATAGAGATCGTCTCGGAACGCCTTGGGAAGAAGGGCGGAGCAAATGTCACTATAAGGTCTGAGATGCCGGTGGGTGCTGGGTTAGGCACATCGGCTGCGGTGGCTGTTGGGACGGTGGCTTCTTATGCGCTGCTCATGGGGGAGGAGCTACCTCTTGGGGAAGTTGCCCGGCTAGCCCACCAGACCGAGCTTGCAGTCCAAGGTCTGGCAAGCCCAATGGATACCTCTGTTGCGACTTTTGGTGGGGTCCTATATATCACGCCATCTGCACCGAAGACTGTGGAGAAGCTGCCGATCAACTGCGATCTCCCGATGGTAGTAGGGTATTCCGAGCGCGAGTTCCGGACTTCTGATCTGGTGAAGAAGGTGAGGGAGCTGCGGGAGTCGTATCCTGACGTCGTTCTTCCTACCCTCCATAGCATCGGCAGGATTTCCGAGCGGGCGAAGGACGCTTTGGCTTCCGGCGATCTGGATTCCTTGGGAAGGCTTATGAACATTAACCATGGCCTGCTTGATTCCCTGGGAGTCTCATCAAAATCCCCCAACGACATGGTGTATTCTACCAGGTTTGCGGGTGCAATTGGCTCCAAGCTGACTGGAGCTGGTGGAGGCGGGTGCATGATAGCCCTCTGCCCAGGGAGGGAGATTGAGGTGTCCACCGCTATCCGCATAGTTGGAGGGAGCCCGTTCAGGGCAAGCGTCTCCGATCAGGGTCTCAAAGTCGAGTCAATCGAAAGCTGAACTTGGTTCTCCTTTCTATGAAGCGTCCTAGTTCTCTGCTTATCCCGGAGGAGAGGCTCTTGTAGTGGTCTATGTCATTGTTCTCCTTCGACCAGTCAACCCCTGGGCAGGCAGCTGAGACAAGGAACCTGTTCCTCGTCACTATGAACGGGTGCCTCCTGCAGGTGTCAGGTCTCAAGTCATAGACTTTGCATGTAGTGCGATCCAGGAATACGCACTTCGATTTGACCATCTTCATTTTATATGCTGCCCCCGTGACTTCCCTCTCCAAGCTTGTCGTTGGGATATAAAAGCCTCTGAAGCCTCCTAGCCTCTCAAGATCTTTCTCATACAGTGGAATGAGCCTTCCAGTGCAGCAACTACCGCATCTAACGCAAGAATGGTATGGGAGCTTATCCACGGCAAACATGCCTATTTCTGGAATCAGCACCTGCGTATCAAACACTTCCAGGAATCAAAGATTCAAAACTGCGAATTAACCCTAGCGGTTCAGTCCAAAGACCATTTTTGAATATTCAGTCAAGTTTTTAACTGTGGATGGTTTATCTATCCATTATAGGCGATATGAATGGCCACCAACACATGGACCATAATTTCAGGAGTGCTTTTGATTTGGGCTGTGGGTTCCACAGTTGGACTGGCTTACTACTACCAGAATTCTCAGAGCCAGCAGGCACTTATTGACAACTACAAATCGGTCATCGATAACTTCGCAATAAGGGTCAATTTGGGTTTCGATTATGGGAATGGCACTACTGTCTGGAAGAATGGAACATATGTCCCCATAGGTTTCAGCCTGTTTAACGGCACGATGAAAGCCGCACAGGTGAACTACACAGAATATCCTTATGGCATCTGGATCAACGGAATCAACGGCGTCTACGAAAATGTCGCTCAAAACACCTACTGGATCTATTACGTCTGGTCAAACAATGATTGGGTGATGGGTTCTGTAGGCGCTGACCAGTACATCCTGAAGAATGGCGAGTCGGTCAAGTGGATCCTGACGAAGTTCTAGACTTCATCTTTTTTTCTTTTTATTCAAGTATTTGAACATTCAGGAGGGCTTAAGTCGACGTTAGCCTGAACGTTCCATCTGAAAAAAATTTTCACTTTGTTCTGTTCCTCGCAAGCACTTGGACTAGCATCGCTATCACGAATGCCGTTGTGAACTCGGTTATTGGACCGACTGCAACCATCCACCCTCCGGAGGCTGGTGTAGGTACGAAAAGCCCGAGCAACCCGATCACCAATGCGTAGACGAAATCCCAGCCAATCATGACTAGCAAAATCCAAGACGTCATCACATCGAATGCGAACATGATTATGTAACAGCCGACGAGCAAGCCAGTCCTTGAGATCTTGCTCTTTTCCTTCCTGTTCCAAATGAGCCCTGAACCAAAACCGACGGCTCCCATCATCAGGCAGTTTACGGCCGTCCAAGGGCCTGGGAATCCTATTATCATGTCCGATATAATGTAAGAAGCCACTCCTACAGCCCCGCCCGTGACCGGACCGAAGAATATCCCTCCCAGTATCGTGAAGATCCCAGGGAAGTTGATGAACTGGACGGGTCCAAAGAGGGCGTATTTCACAAGCCTCAATGACGCTGCCAATGCAATCAAAAGGCTCGTGTAAGTGATCTTTTGCGTCCTTGAGATCTTGCCGTTGTTCCTCAGCATATGGATAGATAATCCATCCGATATTAAAAAACCTTCTGTGAAGTTTATAAGTGTATGCGTTTTGTTAGCGTATTGGTGGCTGAGATGGTCGCAAAGGAAGCGGTCATGGACGCTTTAAGCAAAGTCGTTGACCCTGAGATAGATATCGATATCGTCACCCTCGGGATGGTGAGGGGCGTCACGGTGGAAGGTGGC
>CALGKV010000038.1 GCA_937930465.1 Methanosuratincolales archaeon
GCCGCCAGCGCGAAAGCCTTATTGGAGACATGTCCCAGCTCGTTGACCGCATCGACCCTCATGCTTGAAGGGACTACCAAAGCTGCCCCTCCTAGGGATGAGATTGTGGAAGAAACGCGCATCCCTATCAGGTCCAGCAGCTGGTTTGCGGTCCTATAGGCCCATGCATAAAACCTGCCAGGATCTGACGCGGTTATCATCTCGAATGCCACTCCTGGAAGCGGCACAGCGTAAGAAATAGCAGACCTGAAGTGATCCAGCATTAAACCGTCGTAGGATGGTAGTCCCTTCACCCGCTCCAAGTCAGCAACTTCGACCAACGAAGCGCCGGCTTCTGATGCAGCACGAGCGATTCTTTTAGTAATTTCGCTTTTTTCCAAAAACCCCACCATTAATAAAGATCGAATTCGAACTTTTTAAGCCTGAGCCGGCTGTTAGAAGCCATATGATCAAAATATTGAAATTCAACTAGACGGAGATCTTTTTGGGGTTATACGCAAAATGTCGTGGGACGAGTGGTACAGGAAGAGGTTCATGCCGTTCTTCAGCAGCGACTTCCCTGCAAGGTTCAGGGATTTGGACGAATGGGTAAGGGAGATGGAAGCGCAGATGGAGAGGATGTTCAGGGAGTTTGAGGGAAGGGTCCCCGAGAAGCTCGTCAGGGAGAGGCGGCTTCCTGAAGGCGGCGTAATAAAGGAGATGGGTCCATTCGTGTACGGCTTTTCGATTACATTCGGCCCTGACAAGAAGCCAATAATCACAGAATTTGGGAATATGAAGCCATCAGGGAGATCCCCGTGGGAACCAGCGTTCAGCCTGAAGGAAGAGAGAGAGCCGCTTGTGGACATAATGGAGGGCGAGAGCGAGGTGAGAGTGGTAGCAGAGCTGCCAGGGGTTGAAAAAGAGGATATAAGGCTCTACGCCACTGAAAAAACCCTTACAATCGATGTATCTGGAAAGGAGCGGAGCTATTACAAAGAGCTAGAGTTGCCGGTCGAGGTAGATCCCTACAATTCAAAGTCGAGTTACAAGAACGGGATCCTCGAAGTGATCCTTGTCAAGAAGAAAGAGAGCAAGAGGCCGAAAGGTGAATCGATACCGATCGAGTAAACGGCGATTTTAATACCCTTTTTTCAATAATAAACCAAAGCAGGAAAACACTTTCTCGGTGATGGATGCCTTTTAGCTTTTCAAGGATTTAATCATGGTTTTGAGCCTCAGTGCGTCATTACCCATGCTCACATTGTTAAACATGATGTAGATCTTTTTCGATTCGGTCAAGGAGGAAATGATCGAGTTCAGCCTTGAAAGATCCGCATCAGAGTACCTATATTTGTAGTTGGTTTCGCATGCCCCTATCCCGTGGAGCCTGAAATAGATCACCTCTGATTCATATGCGGGAAACCTCCTGAAAGGATCGACGATATGGACAAGTGAGAGACGTTCGCAAATTCTGCCTATGTGATCAGGATGTTGGTTCCATTCACCCCTAGGTTCCCAGCCCAGCGTTAGTGTTGATCTTTCGATTTTTGAAAGAAAAGAGATCATTTCTGACATAGTGTTCTCGTTGCATCCGAAGCTTGGGGGGGTCTGTATGACGACGAAACGGCTGCCTAGCAGAATGCATTCCTCCAATATGAGATCCCATGCTTTGAAATTTTCCGGTGTCGGTCGCAGGTGTCCCAAACAGCAAGGGTCGCCTAATTCGGGCACTTTGCCTGCCTTCTTCCACGTTGGGGACGAGACCGGATGAGTGATTGCCTGCCAAGCCTTGACCACGAACTCGAACCCTGCAGGAGCCTCCCGCCTGTACCTCTCCAAGGTCTCAAAGGGGATCGGCCTGTAGAATGTGCTCTGCAGCTCGATCGCATCGAGTTCACTGAAGTGGGCTTTCTTTCCCCCCCTCAATCCCCATCCACAAGTGCCAATTTTCAACAAAACGCTATCCCAAACAGATCTGACCGTATTAGAGCGATATCTTTTTTGAGCCGGTCGGGAAGATCATATGGAGCGGTTCGTTCGGGTGCCTAGGCATGACCTCCGGCAGGACAATAATAGTAGAGTTCAGCGTTGTCCCCGTCGGGACTAAAGGGACAAGCCTGAGCGGATATGTCGCTAGCGCTTGCGAGGCGATTGAGAAGTCAGGGGTGAATTACGAGCTAACACCAATGGGCACAGTATTTGAAGCAGAAAGCCTTGATCAGGCCTTTGAAGTGATCAAATCTGCCCATGAAGCAGTGCTGAGAGCTGGGACAGAAAGGGTGCTCACGAGCATCAGGATAGACGATAGGAAGGACAAAAAGAGAAGCATGGAAGACAAGATCAGATCAGTTAAGGAAAGGCTCAGTAAACGAGATCTCCATCAATGAAAAGCCTTGTCCTCGGGTCAAGGGGCCTGTTGAAGAAGGATTCGGTGTCCTGAATCTCGATCACCGCCCCATCAAGAAGCAGCGCCACCCGCTTTGCAATCCGCCTGGCTTGGAATATGTTATGCGTTACCAAGACGACGGTCTTCATTTCGACATTTGCTTTGGTGAGCGCACGCTCAATAATCTGGACATTCGCAGGGTCAAGGTTAGCAGTTGGCTCGTCGAGAAGTATAAGATCGGGGTCGTAAACAAGAGTGCGTGCAAGGGCAACTCTCTGAGCCTCTCCTCCTGAGAGGGTCAGTGCATTCCTTTTAGCCAGATCCTTAAGCTTGACCAAGTCAAGGGCTTCCTCTACTTTCTTCCTGATAAGATCATTGGGAACGCCACGGAATTTGAGGCTGAGGGCAACATTGTCGTAGACGGAGGCGTCGAATAGTAGAGGCTTTTGGAAGACCATCCCAACCCTAGCCCTAATCGTGGGCGCATTTTCCTTAGTGAGTCTATTCCCGTCGATGCGTATCTCACCAGAGTCCGGGGGAACGAGTCCGTCAATGATCCGGAGCAGCGTGGTCTTGCCAGAGCCGCTGGGCCCCACGATGGATATTAGCTCCCCCCGTTGTATATCCATGGAAATGCCCTTGAGTATCTCCTTTTCAGAGTAACTCTTCCTTACCGACCGGAGCGCAACGTGAGCCAATTGAACGCCTACCTCCTCTTCCTGTACTTCATCTGTATGATTGTGAGGGTCAAGTTGACTGCGAATGAAAGGATCAGCAGGATTATGCCCAAAGCGATTGCTAGAGCGAACTCGCCAGTATTTGTGTAAAGCATTATTGCCGTGGTGAGCGCCCTGGTGTACCCGAGGATGTTTCCGCCGACCATCATGATAGCGCCCACTTCAGATATCGCAGCGCCGAATGCGGCTATGAGAGCGGTGATCAGCCCAACACGGATCTCCTTTAGGAGTATTGCGGCCTCCCAGAGCCTTGGCGCCGAGAGGGACTTGAGGGTTTCCTTCAGACTTGGATCTAGAGCTAGAATGGAGGAGATGGTTAAGCCGCACACCACCGGGAAGGTAAGGAGCGCCTGTGCCAGAATCATTGCCTGCGGAGTGTAGAGAATCCTGAGAAAGCCGAGCGGCCCAGAGGATGAGAGGAGGAGGTACACGACTAAGCCGACAACGACCGGCGGCACCCCCATGAAGGTATTTATTATTGCCACAACCAAAGACCTGCCATGGAAACTCCGGCTGGATATCAGAAAGCCCAAGGGCATGCCTAAAGCGGCACCCACCAAAGTTGCGACCATAGACACTTCAAGGGAAAGCACAGTGATCCTTAAGATCTCAGGATCAGAAGATAGGATCAGACCAAATGCCTTCGAAATGCCCTCCAAAAATATCCCGATTCCTTCCATTGCCTTATTCCCCACTGCCTTGTGACCTCAAGGCTTCGACGATAGCAACGACCTCATCCTCAGGGGGAAGCCCAATCGACTGGGTGCTGCCGTAGATCGGGAAGAAGACCCGTTGCCCCGAAACGGTGTAGCTGCCAATGAGCTGCTGCCCCACATGGCTTGAGATGAAAAGGAGAAAATCCAGTGCAAGATCCTCCCTTATCTGCGGGTGCCGCGAGGAATTGAGCAGAACTACGCTGTATGGGTTCAGGAGCGCCGTGTCCCCCTCGCATACAACCTCAAGTTTCAGCGCGCTCCCCATGGAACCCTTGAGGCTGAAGAAAGTGGCCCTGTCTGCAATTGTGTAGGCGCCGATCTCCCCTGCAAGCCTCAATGTGGCAGCCATTCCTGACCCTGCGGAGATGTACCAGTTTGAGTTTTCATAGTCCTCGATCCCCAAGGACGACCATAGGCGTTTCTCAAGAGAGTGGGTGCCTGAGTCGTCGCCCCGGGAGACGAACAGGGCATTCCCAGATTTCCCAGCACTCGCTATCCTTCCTAGGCATATCTTTACATCATGCGAAGAGGCTTTCGCAGGGTCTCCGATGGGACCTACGATAACAAAGTCGTTGTAGAAGACAGTCACCTTCAAGGTGCCGTACCCTGAGGAAACGAATTGCTCTTCTCTCTCCCTGTCATGTACGAGAAGCACATCGGCATCCCCTCTGGAGGCTACTGCAAAAGCCTGCCCTGAGCCTAGCGATAACCACGACAGCGATGCGCCATACTGAGCTTCAAAATAAGGCTTTAGGTAATCCATGAGACCGGCATCGGAAGTGCTGGTAGTAGTTGCGACAATGACCTTTTCAGTATGGGCGCCAAAGAAGGCAGCTGCTAAAACAACGAGGATTACTCCTGCAGAGGCCAATAGAGCCGCCTTTTTGGGACCCACAACATGCACCACAACGAATATCGATATATTCTAGACGATATAACGCTTACTGTTATATTTCCGGTTTACTAAGTATCCACCATGGAACCGAGGTTTCGGGTCTGGCTCGAAGAGAGCGGGAAGTACATCATAGGGGAGAAGGAGGCGAGGATCCTTGAGGGGATAAGAAACTACGGCTCCCTTATCTCGGCAGCAAAGTCTGTGGGGATGACTTATGCCCATGCATGGAACCTGATCGAGGGCAT
>CALGKV010000039.1 GCA_937930465.1 Methanosuratincolales archaeon
CCCCCTCCTTCCTTGCCTTCTCCAAGGGCTCGGTATTGAGCTCGTACAAGAGTTCCTCGACCGGCTTCTCTTCTATGCCAACCGATATGAATGCCATCAGCGCGAGGTTCTTCACCAGACCGCAGTTAGGGCCCTCAGGGGTCTCGCTCGGACAGAGCCTGCCCCACTGGGTCGAATGGAGGTCGCGCGCCTCGAAGTGGGGCTGCGACCTGCTCAGCGGGGAGATTATCCTCCTCAGGTGGCCGATCGTAGAGAGGTAGTTGGTCCTGTCGAGGAGCTGGCTCACCCCTGCCTTGCCTCCGACCCAGTTCCCGGTCGCAAGGGAGTGTCTCAGCCTCTCAGTTATTACGTCTGCCCTGACGAGAGTCTGGATCGAGACCTTCCGGCTCCTGCTCTTGGCCCGCTCCAGCTGGTACTTCATGTCGCGGGTGAAGCTCTTGAAGGCGACCCTGAATAGTCCCGCCAGCAGGTCTCCAGCGAGCTTGAGTCTCTTGTTGGCATAGTGATCCTTGTCGTCCGGAGACCTCATCCCCAGGGAGAGCTCGATCAGCTTCTCGGCCATCTGCCCTAGGTACAGCGCCTTCTTCTTCCTGTCGGCTGCGGTGAGCCCCAAGTGAGGGAGCAGGTACTTGTCGAGGATCTGCATCGCGCGCTCCACCCTATACTCCTTCGTCTGGCCTATCGCTATCCTGTTCCCAATGTAGTCCAGCGCGTCCTCAACAGTGTTGATCTCCATGGCACCCTCGAGAGTGGGTATCATTGCCCGCTGTATCGTCGGGTCACTCGAGACGAACTCCACTATCTCCTTGTCCGAGGATGCGCCAAGAGCCTTCATCAGTATGGCAAGCGAGATCCGCCCAGGGATCGACGGGAAGGAGACTTGGAATGTCGCGTCCTTCAGCCTCTCGAGCACGATCGGCGTCCTGTAGCCGGAGGTCGCCGAGAAGACCTTGGCAACGTGGGTGACTGGAGAAGCGCCCTCCATAACGTCGACGAGGATGCGGTTCACTGCCAGATCCTCTTGGATTACAACTACCCTCTCGGAGCCGTTTATTATGAAGTAACCTCCCGGGTCCGTCGGGTCCTCCCCGCAGGCGACCAGTTCCTCCTTGTTAAGCCGCGAGAGCGTGCAGAAAGAGGACTTAACCATGATCGGCAGCTTCCCGATGAAGACGGAGACTTCCTCGTCCTCGAAGCCGTCCTCGATAGGAGTGACCTTGAGGTGGATCGAGGCAGAATAAGTGAGGTTGCGCTGGCGCGCCTCCATAGGGAATATCTCCTTCTCGGAGCCGTCGGCCTCGTGGATCGCCGGCTTGCCCACCGAGATCTTCCCCAGCTTTATCTTGAATCCAGGGAGGTCGGTCTCAATTACCCCCTGCTCGTTGACAACCTCCTGGAGCTTGTTCTTCACAAAGTCATCATACGAGTCTAGGTGCTGCCTGACCAGACCCTTCTCCCTGAAGAAAGCATCTATCAGGGACCATCGCTCATCCATGCTAATCTCGCTCAAAAACATCACCCTGGAACAACATACCTATAAGCCACAGATCGCCCGGCCACGGGGCTCTTCCGGATAATCTCGACCACATCACCTGGTCTTGCCCCTATCGCCTTGCTCACGGGGTCGCTCTTCACCATCCACGGGAGGTCCTCCTTCCTTATGCCTAGGTTCTTCCTGAGCTGCTCAACCTCTTCTTTTGTCATGACGCGGAACTGCGGCACGAGCTCGTGTTTCAAAAGATCGAACTTGCCCAAACGCTACCACCACAAAACAGAGTGACTGAGACGCCCGTAACCGGGCTACCTTTCAGCAAAACAACGCAATTAATAAAGTTTTTGCTCAGGAGCGAGACGGTCCTCTGCCAAAAAGGTGGTGGTCCCGCCCGCCGGATTTGAACCAGCGACCACCCGGTACTTGCCCTGCTGGCGCGAGGACATCTTCCGCCTGAGGCGACTTCCCACGCGCGACCATTGGTCTACAGCCGGGCGCTCTACCACTGAGCTAGGGCGGGCTGGGAGAAAGATATCCGGACCCTTTATTAAAAATTTTGTCTTGCCTGGCTGTGTCTTGAAGGCATCCCCAGATATGGCTTGGCGTTCCCAGATCGCTAGGGCCTCGCCCCCAAGGTTACCCGGACCTCCCTTACAGAACCTTCTCTGAGCACAGTGAGGGTCAGCTCCTGACCGGGATGGCAGGTGACCAGGTATGAGGAGAGCTCGTCCATGCTCTTCACCTTAATGCCGTCCATGTACAGGATTATGTCGCCTCCGGCGCGGATCTTGTCCCCGCCGACAGTCACGGACTGGCTCCCTCCCCTGATGCCTGCACGGTCTGCCGGGCCCCCGCTGATCACGGTCTGGACCAGCACCCCCCAGGTCTGGTTGAGACCCATGGCGCTCGCGGCAGCGTAGTTGAGGGAGTACCCGGTTATGCCCATGTACGGGTGGACATACCCGCCTGTCTCGACGAGGGTAGTGAACTCCCGGATTATGGTGTCAGACGGTATTGCGAAGCCCACATTCTGCGATCCGGTTATTATTGCGGTGGTGATGCCCACAACCCTCCCCTGGGAGTCGAGGAGCGGCCCGCCTGAGTTCCCGGGGTTGATCGGGGCAGTGATCTGTATTATGCCGGCGATGCTGAAGTTTCCGGCGGTCTCTGTCTGGATCGCCCGGTTGAGCTGGCTGACTATCCCAGATGTCATTGTGCTCTCGAGGCCGTAAGGGTTCCCTATGGCGATGACCAAGTCCCCGACCCTCAGCCCCGAGGAGGAGGCGATTGATAGGGGCACCAGCTTCTCAGCCGGGGCAGACGCCCGGAGGATCGCCAGGTCGCTGTACTTGTCCAGCCCGATGACCTCGAACGGATAGGCCTCCCCGTCCACAAAGGTGACTGATCCGTTCACCACGCCGCTGACGACGTGGAAGTTTGTCACTATGAGGGGTTCCCCACTGAGGTTGACAACGAAGCCGGACCCTATGACCGACGAGTAGGAGACCCTCCCCAAGAGATCAGTGGACGGGACGAGGCCCCCCACTGTGACGATCGAGTCCCTCACCGACAAGTAGATCTGGTTCATGCTCTGCACTGTCAAGTTCCTAGCCTGCATCTCGTTGAGCTGCGACTGCAGGGCAGCCACCTGCGACTCGAGGGCCCCGATGCGCTGTGTGAGCGCGGTCTCGTTGAGCGGGGCTTGCGGGCTCGAGGTGAAGAGGAGGCCGGCATACATCCCGGTGACAAAGAGCATGAGCAGGAGGGGGAACATGCTCGCCCTGGACGCGGAGGCGGACCCCATGGTGGACAAGGCTGAACACCAAATATCCTCTAATCCGGGCTCCAATTAAGCTTTGAGAGGATGCGAGAGATAGGTTTTAATATTGCACTTGAAAAAAGAAACGAAGGGCTGCCCTGGTAGTATAGTTCGGCCCAGTATACAGGCCTGTCGAGGATTGCCTCCCCGAACAGGCTTCCGCAGAGAGTCTGTGACCCGGGTTCAAATCCCGGCCAGGGCGCCAACATTCAGTTTTGAACACAATGCTTATTTTGGGAGGAAAGTCACGGAACGATAGGACGGCATCATCTGGCTTGAATCATTGTTGCGATGGATTGATTTTTGAACTCAAGGGGGAAAAGTGAGGCTGGGCTGGGCAGCGCCTATCCAGATACTCGCTGAGGCTCCAAGTTAACTCCCAGCTTTAAGAGTGGACAGGGCTTTAGCGAAATCCTGTACCTTGAGCTTGAAATTGTCAGTTTCGAGGTCCTTGCGGGAGACAGAGAGAGCGGCGAGAGGCTCCTTATTCACAAGCTTGCAGAAGTCCGAGTATGCCTTCTTCTGCTCTCCAGAAGCAGAGGAGGTGTAGAAGAACGCGTACTCCGTCTTTGCAGCCCCTCCTGATGCGATCCTGGTCAGGTAGGTCCTTATTGCAGGCGTGATGTTTCCAGCCCATATCGGGGTCCCTACTACCAACAGGTCGTACGCCGATGGATCTGCATCAGGCGCCTTTATCTCAGTAAGCTTGCGTGAGTACGCCGAATAGCCGGCTGTCAGGAATCCGAAAATGCCTTTCCTGTTCTTCAGGTCAATTATCTCCACAATATCGGATCCCAAGGTCATGGCTATTTGCTCTGCAACCTTCCTGGTGTTCCCCGTCCGCGAGTAATACACAACGAGAGCCTTCATAAGCATCATTACAACTAACTGTCAGGAATCTAATAAACCATCCGAATTCCTTCGGAACTTTCCATAGGCACTAAAAATGGAAGCCGGTGCATGAAACGAAGTGGCATGAAGCTCAGACGCGGCTCAACTATCCAGCTCCCCGCCCAGCCTTGAAGCGGCGGAACCCGGGTCAGCGGAGTCGTAGATCGCCCTGCCCACTATCCCATGCCATCTCCTCCCCATAACGGAGAGCAGCTTCGAGATCTCGCCCCCCTGAGCGCCCACTCCGGGTAGGAAGAAGACGGGATCGCTGACCATCGACTCGATCTCCCGCCTCAGCTCGAGCGTCTGCTCGGGCTTGTTCGCTGGTAGGACAAACTGATCCACCCCGAGGCCCGACGCGATGTGGAAGATCCTGCTCACGACCCCCCTGCTGAAGAACCCCCCGCTCTCTGCCATGAAGTCATGGGTGGTCATCATTGCCCCAACCACGGGGGTGACGCCTTCATCTTGCAGCGCCCTTATCCAAGCCTCCTCGGTCGAAGGGCTCGAGAACGGGAAGAGTATCGCATAGTCGATCCCAGCCGAAGACATCGTTTTTGCGAAGAGAGGGCCGGTGTGGGGCACGTCGGTCCCGCCCTTCTGGTGGTCGTAGATCACCGGCTTCTGGGTGTATTTCCTGATGAGCGCGACTAGCCCGGGCAGCCCGTACCTGAGGGCGAGCGAGAATCCCAGCTTGTATCCCCCGACCGCGGGGACGCTGTGGGTCGAGGCGACGAGCCTCTCGAGCGATCCGATCTCCAGGACGTCGCATGCTATGACGATGCTCCGGTCCCTAGGAATGAGCGTCACTGCACTTTCCCCCATACTCTCTGAGGTGCGATCGTATCGAAGAGAGGGCCCCTTCCGGGATCAGGCCTGACCTTGAGGCTTCCTCTGCTATCTCCTCTATCGTGGCTATCGAGTGCACCCTGATCCCGTACCTCTGTTCGAATTCGCTAGTGGCGCACAGGTCGGTCTCACCCCTCTCGAGCCGGTCCACGGCGATCAGGACGTACGGGATCTCAACATTCGCAGCCGACTTGATTACCCCGAGGACCTCCTCCTTGGTCTTCCCAGTCGTCATGACGTCGTCGAGGATCCCGACCCTATCGCCGTCCCTGAGCGGGCTGCCGATGATCATTCCCCCTTCCCCGTGCCCCTTCGCCTCCTTCCGGTTGAAGGCGAAACGGACGCTCCTGCCGTGGTCCCTGTAGAGCGCCACCGCGGCTGAGACCGCTATAGGGACGCCCTTGTAAGATGGACCGAAGATCACATCCGTAGAAGGCAACAGCCCTTTCTCGATCATTGCCATGGCATAGAAGGCGCCCAGCCTCGAGGCGGCCTCGCCGTCCGCCAGCACCCCCAGGTTGACGAAGTACGGCGAAGGGCGCCCGCTCTTGAGGGTGAAGGATCCGAACCTTACCGCCCCGCTCTTCACCAGGAAAGATGCAAACTCAGACTTCAGGCTCAACTAGCAACACCTCGATTAACGGCTGGTGAGAAGATCTGCGGACTCATTTATAAAGATACGAAATTGGATGAATGCCAATCAGCCCATACGACCTGCCTTTCAAGGCTTGGTCAAGAAGGGCCTCCCACGGACCAACGTGTCTGCCCGCACCTCTACAAGGGCATACCCCGAATCGGCCTGACCGGCCCAATTTATGGTCAGATTTAGAGAGCCGTTTGTGGTGATTGCCACTGTAACATTGGACCTTTCGCCTACCGTCATTGTAGGGGATCTGCACGGGGACCTGAGTGCCTTGTATGAAATAATAGAAGGGTCAGGAATCCTCAACAAGCTCGATGTAGGCTGGCGACTGGTCTTACTAGGCGACTATGGGGACAGGGGACCAGATTCCCTTGGGGTATACGAGGCAATTCTTGAGCTTAAGCTGCAATACCCTAACGCAGTTGTGCTATTGAAAGGGAACCACGAGGCGCTGGACCTTATCAGGTTTCAGCCCCACGATCTACCGGATCGGATAAGGGAAAGGTACGGTAGCCGCTGGTATGAGATCTACGAGTCCATTCTGAAGCTTCAATCAATGCTGCCCGCGGCTGCACTATATGGAGACCGTGCGTTGCCAGTCCACGCGGGGATCTTCAGAGGGATTTGCCGGGAGGCGCTGAAATGTCCAAAAAATGAAGAGCTCGAGATGATGCTTTGGAGTGACCCGACCGAGGATTTCGAAGGGATGGCAAAGTCGCCCAGGGGCGCAGGCGTGAGGTTTGGAGCCGCTGTAACCCATGAAGCACTGAGAACTCTAGGTGTTGGAATGATAATAAGGAGCCATTCTGCGGTTCCTGGCGGTTACAAATTTAATCATGGTGGGGGGGTATTGACTGTATTTTCGTCCAAAAACGTCTATCACCTTGAGCATGGGGCGTACTTCCTCTTTGAGGACGGCAGGACGGTGCTTGATGGGATAAGGCAATTCTAGTGACGAATTTACTTAGTTGCCCATAACCACCTTGGCGCACAAGACTTGGGCGTGTAGCTATGACCTTTAAAACGTCGAATTTTCAAAAGTGGGTGGAAGAAGGATATTTTGCCGATGCGGCAGTTCGCTGCGCGTCCACACAGAACGGGGGATTTTGATCCACCGGTTGTGTGGCTCAGTCACAAATTCCTACCAGCCTTCCGCTTGCCCTCCGCTTGTGCCTGCCGAAGTCCCTGCCTCCAGCGAGATCTGAGTACCTGAAGACGGGGCCGTCCACGCATGTCCGGTAGCCGTCGAGCGCACAGCTCCCGCAGAGCCCTATGCCGCACTTCGTGTACCTTTCGACGATGCAGAAGATCTTCGACGGCGGCACGACAGAGGACTCTAGCTCGGCTGCCTTGACCATCATCATCTCTGGCCCGCAGTTGAGGAACTCGCACCCCGACAGATCTTCGATCTTTCCCCGCATGGCGTCGGTCACAAGGCCCCGGAAGCCGATCGAGCCGTCTTCGGTCGAGACGCGGGTATCGGCTGCGGAGGAGAGCGAGTCGAGCAGCGGAAGATCCGAGGAGGTCCTCCCGCCCACGAAGACATCGCTTACCATGCCCTTGAACCGCCTTGCAGCGAAGTGCACAGGCGCAACGCCGGACCCGCCGCCGACGAGGCAAGACATGCCCTTGGGAGACCAGCTGTTCCCGTAGGGCCCCCGCAGGAAGACCTCATCCCCCTCCCGGAGGGATGCCAGTGCGCTGCTGACCGGCCCCACAGCCCGCACCAGGAGCAGGATCGGATCCGAGTCGGCGAGCGAGAACGGCTTCTCCCCCTTGCCCGGGAGCATGACTTGGACGAACTGCCCCGGGGCAGCCCTGATCGATCCGTCCAGCCGGAGGGCCGCCATCCCGGAGCCCCACGCCTCCCGGACCGTGAATCGGGCGTATGCCATAGGGGGCGGATAAGAAGCCTCGGGCGCCCCTGAGTGGAGTGAATCGACGAACCTCCCAACTGCTCCGGTGTCCTTGCCCCAAAGGGCGGTGCCGACCCCGAAGAGCACAGCCCCTGCAGCCCGAAAGTCCTCGACGTCTTTACGGGACGATATCCCGCCCATCCCGATCACTGGGGCGTTGACTGCCTCGCGGACCTCCCTGACGCACCTTAGGGCGATCTCCTTTATCGCCGGACCGGAGAGGCCCCCAAGCGAGTTCTTCAGCAGCGGCCAGCCCCACTCCGAGGTGAAGCCGAGCGGACCGACCGTGTTGACTGCGACGATCCCGTCCGCCCCGGCGCCGACAGCTTCCTTGGCTACAGTGCCGACTAGCCCTGGGCTGGGGGCCACCTTGGCGAACACGGGCAGATCCACCGCTTCCCTGACCGCTGCCACTACCTCCCTGACCGTGCTGGGGCAGGTGCCGATAGCGGCGCCGTAGCCCGAGGCATGGGGGCAGGAGAGGTTCAGCTCTATCCAGTCCGCGCACTTTCCCACCTTGGACGCCACCGTTGCGAACTCCTCCGGCGTCCCGCCGAAGATCGAGACCATGAGAACCTTCCCCTGGTCGTTGAGATCCTTCTTGATTCCGGAAGACTCCCTGACGAACTCGTCTGCCCCCGGGTTCGAGAGGCCGACCGAGTTGACGAGCGATCCCCCCACCGATGCGACTATCGGCTCCTTGTACCCATCCCGCTCGGAGAGCCCTATGCTCTTCGTTGTGATGACTCCGAGGCGCTCCGAAGACTTTGCGACCCTGAGTATGATGTCTGGCGTGGAGGCGATTATCCCAGACGGCAGCACGAACTCGCCGCGCGGAAGCTCAAGCCGCATAGGTCACAGCACTCCCACTCACCGGGTAGAACTCTCCACGCATATAAGCTAGAGACCCTCCGAGAACTGTCGCGACCGGCCAGCCCCTGAGCGCCATCCCCTCGAAGGGCGTCCAGCCGCACTTGTAGTGCAGCGCATCCGGATCGACGCGCCGCTCCTCCCTCGGGTCGACCAAGGTTATGTCAGCGTCAAAGCCAGGATCAAGCGATCCCTTCTTGCGGATCCTGAAGATCCTGGCAGGCGAGTAGCTCATCAGCCTCACTACATCCTCAAGGCGGATCATCCCCCTGAGTGAGGCGTCGACCATCAGCGGGAGCGCGGTCTCGACGCCTGGAACCCCTGAAGGCGGGGACCCGGACTCTTTCGCCTCGCGCGTGTGCGGCGCGTGGTCGGAGCCGATCGCGTCGATCTTCCCCTCCTGGAGCGCCCTCCAGAGCGAAGCCCTGTCCCCCTCATCCCTCAGGGGAGGGTTGACCTTTGCGTACGCGCCGATCCTCCGCATTGCCTCCGATGTGAGGAAGAGGTGGTGCGGGGTTGCCTCCCTGTAGAACGGGCTGGCGAGCTCTGCCTCGGCGTAGGAGGTGACATGGCAGACATAGACCCTCCACTCCTTTCCGACAGAGAGGAGCTTCCTTATCGCTGTTAGGGCAGCCCTCTTGGGGCGGCGGGACTCGTGGTCGGGCGCTGAGGCGTGGGCCCTTATGACGGACTCGTCCTCTGCGTGGACCGAGATGATTTTGGCTGAGTTGGCGAACTCCCTGATCGTGTCGAGGTCCGTGATGAGGAGATCCCCGGTCGAGCTGCCCATGAAGATCTTCACGGAGGCTGCAAGCTGGCCCGGCGGAGGCGGGATCGGAGTTGCGGACGATATCCCGACGGGCATCAGCTCCCCCAGGTTCGACTGCGTTGCGCCGAAGTGGAATCCGTAGTTGACGCAAGGGCGGGAGGACTCCACAAGCCTGAACTTCTCGAGTAGACGCTCCAGGGTGGTGGTCGGCGGCGAGGTGTTTGGCATGTCCAGGACGGTTGTGACGCCCCCTGCGGCTGCAGCCCTAGACCCGCTCGACCAGTCCTCCGAGTCCATGCCAGGCTGCCTGAAGTGGACGTGGGGGTCGACAACGCCCGGGAGGACCAGGAGACCTTCTGCTTCGAGAACCTGGTCCGCTGCTGGGCTGAGGGTGGTGAGCGCGGCAATCTTCCCGCCCCTTACGAGGATGTTTGCGCGATCGATGCCGCGCGGGCTTACCACCGTGCCCCCCCTTATCAGAAGCGATCCTCCGCCATCTTCCGATTCCTGACCGGTTGAGCCGACTGCCATCTGGCTGCCTCAGCCCCTTAGGCGGAGATCCTCAGCCTTGACCTCGTAACCGCAGTAGTGGCAGGCGATTGTGACTGGCGACCGGCTGACCGTGACCATGCGCGTCGGAACAGGCTCCTTGTTGGTGATGCAGTTGGCGTTAGAGCAGACGGCTATGCCCTCGACCACGTCAGGGATCGAGACCTTCCGCTTCTCGACGAGCTCCGAGTCCCGGATGATGTTCACGGTCGCGTTCGGGGCGAAGAGCGCGATGCGGCTGCACTCCTCGTCCGTGAGGAACCTGTTCTCGACCTTTATCAGGTCCTTCCTGCCGTACTTGGTCGACTTGAGGTTCTGCCCGATTATAACCACCGCCCCCTCGGTGAGGCCCAGCATCCGGGCGATCCTGACCGCCCTCCCTGGCGGGAGGTGGTCTATCACCGTGCCGTTCTCTATGGGGCTGACTATCATCCCCTTCTTCGCTCCGTCGGTATGCGCGTTCAAGATATCCCCCCCAGGACCATTGCAAGCAGAGCCGCCCTTATCGGGACGCCGTTCCCTGCTTGCTTGAAGTAGCAAGACCTTGGGTCTTCGTCGGCATCGACGGATATCTCGTCGACCCTCGGCAGCGGGTGCATCAGCCTCATTGTGGGCTTCGCGGCCTGCAGCGCCTTCCTTGTCACGCGGTAGAGGCCCCGGACCCTGTTGTACTCGTTCTCGTCGGGGAACCTCTCCTTCTGGATCCTAGTCATGTACAGTATGTCGACCTCGCCGATCACTTCCTCTATCGACGTGTGGAGGGTGCACTCCACCCCCCGGGAGCTGAGGTATGAGAGCACGTGGGGCGGCATCTGCAGCTGGTCCGGTGCGACGAGCCTGATCCTGCACCCGTACATCCCGAGCGCATAGGCGAGCGAGTGGACGGTCCTCCCGTATTTCAGATCCCCCACCATCGCTATAGTCAGACCGTCTATCCTGCCCTGGGACTGCGCGATGGTGTAGAGGTCGAGCATGGTCTGCGTCGGGTGCTCGTTTCTCCCGTCGCCTCCGTTGATCACCGGGATCTTCCTCTCGCCGCGCTCTGCCCTGCGGGAGGTGATCTCCGCTGCCCACCTTGCGGCCCCGTCGTAGGGGTGGCGTATCACTATGGCGTCAACGTAGTTGGCGACTGTCTCTATCGTGTCCTTCAGGGTCTCGCCCTTCATCACGGAGGTCCCCTCGACGCCCGCGAACCAGACCGTGTCCGCGCCGAGAGACTGCGCTGCAGCCTGAAAGCTGAGGCGGGTCCGCGTGCTCGGCTCGTAGAAGAGGAGCGAGACGCGCTTCCCGTGCAGGATCGCCCTGTCGTAGCCGCCGCTCTCCAGGCGCCTGGCGACCCCGAAGACCCTGTCGAGATCCTCCCGGGTGAAGTCCCTTATTGAAATGATGTCGCGGTTCATGAAGCCCAAGCCAATTCCACCTGGGGGGCTTTGGTACGACCTAGAGTGGAGCGAGAACTATTCTTAACTTGCTCCGCTTTTTTGGGCGACATTAACCCATCAGAACGTTCAGTCCCTCTTTCTATTTAAGACTTTTCGATTCGGATGGGGCGGGGTCCGCTTGGGGCAGAACTGCTGATCGGCCAGGCAGTGGAGCGGGGCCAGGCACGGATAGCAAAGAAAAAGGGAGGGGGCCTGATTCAGCCCTTCTTGAGGATCAGGAGAATGCCCTTGACGACGCCAAGAGCCGATGGCACGAGGAATAGAGCCATGAGCCAAGTCATACCAACGCTGACCGAAATTGAGATGCCGACCGGCGAATCCCCTCCCTGGAGCGCCTCGGGAATCGCCACCGAGATGGACCCGCCGTGGAAAAAGAGGGCTACATAAGCGGCGAAGATGATGCTCAGGGCGATTGTGACGGGACCGTAAGCCTTCGTCCCCCTGAGGAGCGCACAGAGGAAGATCGCGATCGCCATCGCCAGGCCGACGGCAGGGAGGTTAGGGTCGACCAGAGCAGAGAGAGCGCCTGCAGCCTCTGGCGGGATGGCGCCCACTACGCCGGACAGCAGCCTTAGGAAGTTGGCAGGTATGAAGTAGAAGATAACGAATCCGCAAGCGCCAAGCACGATCCCCAAAAGAACCCTGAGCGCGAGCGATGCCCCGGAGACCTTCAAGCCCAAGAGGTTAACCATTGAACGGCACCTCCAATGAAGCGCTTCCGAACTGGGTATCCATTGACATGACAATGGTTCCAGGCTGGGAAAGGGCAGAGTTCGGCACAATCATCGTGAGGCTAGAGGAGAAGGGCTGTCCTGGCGGCACGATCATCAAAACCGGATCGCTTTCTGACACAACAGCGCCCCCGATGGCGAGGTCCATCCTCACCGACCCCTCCAGCGTGATGATTCCGTTTTCGTTCGTGAAGCCGAACGGCAGGCTGAACAATGAGTGCGTCGAGTTGTAGGGCGTCACGCTGGGGGATCCCAAGTAGGGCGATCCCACGGGCGGATCCCAATGGAGCTCGAACGGGATCGAGACCGAGTGCACGTCCACGCCGAAGACGCTGAAGTGGAGCGTGGCGTTGCATCTGTATGCCCTGGATTCGACCAGCATCTCAGTCATGTTCTCGGGCAGCCTGAAATAGGACTGCATCGCCCCCTCGAAGACAGATCTTGGGGGGGCGCTCACCCCCATGTATCCCGAGCCGATCTCATTCCCGGAGTCGGCGTCTACGAACAGGACCCCGACGGACCCCTCGACGCTTATAATGGATGGGTTCTCGAAGCGAACTGGGATCGAAGCGAAGATGTGGGTCGAGTTGTGGCTTAAGAGATCCGGGTCGCCGAGCTGGAAGCCCCTGACCGGGGGCTCCCAAGGCATCTTCCCGGAAGCCTCGGCGGACATATGAATGAACGGATCCAGGACTGCTTCGGCTCTTGCCAGCAGCGTCAGGTTTCCGGCTTGGCTGAATATTGCCCGGAGGCTCTCATGGGGGATTTGCGAGAAGTTGATCCTGACTGCCAGCCGGCGCTGCGCCCCAATCTCCCCTGCAGCCACAGAGAACGGCGTAGACGATGCCGAGGCTATGAGATCGCCGCCTACTCCCCTGAGCTCGCCGTAGATCCGGACCCCCGAGACTGCGAATGGACCGGGGTTCGAGAGGTTGATTGGCAATGAGATCTCGACTGAGGACTCTGAGGGGGTGGCCGAGGGCTCGCCGACCCTTATCGACGAGACAACCCCGAAGGAGTTGATTGCGACAAGGAAGCTCACTGCGAAAGCAGAGACGAGTGCCAAGACGATCAGGACGTTTACCAGTTTTATTGCTGTCGAAAGCCTCATCGCGATTACCCTGGATCTTATCCGCTTTATGGGTTTAAAAGCGTGAGCGTAATATCCTTTTAAAAAGTGAAATGATTAATTTTAGTTCTTGAAACATTGGGATCTGGTGTCATTCCCGCATCTCCTCCCTAAGCCTCCTGAGCGATTCGCTGAGTTCCATGGGCTTGTTCACAAGAATCGCCCGTGCCCGGGACGTGTCAAGAGAGGAGTCCACTGGGCGCCTCGCGGCCCACCCGACATCGCCCATGCTTGTGGGGATCATCAGCTCCCAGTCAAGTCCGAATGACTTGGCGATGCTGAAGGCGAAGTCGTACTTCGAGACCCGGGTGGCGCCGGCAAGGTGCAGGGTCCCCTCGATTCCCCTGTCCGCAGCCTCAAAGAGCATCCTGACGAGGTTCCAGTCGTAAGTTGGGGTAATGAACTGGTCCACAACTACCTTGAAAGGGGCGTGAGACCTCAGCTTCCTGATGGCCCAGAGGGCAAAGTTCTCCTCGGCCCTTGAGGCCCTGGAACCGAAAATGAAGGAGGTGCGGACGATTAGGTGCCTCGCGCCTGAGGACTTCACGGCATCCTCTGCAAGGGCCTTGGTCTTGCCCAAGAAGTTTATCGGGTTCCTCGCGTCTTCCTCTTTGTAGAGCCCGCGAGAGCCGTCGAATACGTAGTCGGACGAGAGGAATACCAGATAAGAACCCGAATCCCTTGCGGCCTGGGCGACGCTCCTGGTCCCCTCGACGTTGACCTGAAGAGCGAGATCCCGATCCCTTTCGCACCTATCAACGCCGGTGATCGCTGCAGTATGGAAGACTAGGTCGGGGCGGGCCCTCCTGAATGCCTCAGAGACTGATTGCATATTGGCGATGTCCATCCTGGTTGGGTACCCGAACGCGGGCTGGTGCGTCAGGTAACCCGAGAAGACCAAATCCCCTCTCGATTCCGCTTGCTCCGCGATCCGCCCCCCCAGGAGGCCGCTGGCGCCGGTTATGAGCACGTTCATTTGTCCCACCACATTTTATTTGATGCAGTGGGCTATTAACTGTTAACGCGGGCGTGTTGCTGTTGGCAGGAATCTCGGCTGGGTCTGGCAAGGGCTATCCGGAAAGGATCGCCGCGCTCATCAGGGAGAGCAGGGGCGCGGTAGCATTCACAGGGGCAGGGATCAGCACGGAAAGCGGAATACCGGACTTCAGGGGGAGGCAGGGCCTCTGGAAGAGGTTAGACCCGAGGATGGCCTCAAGGTCATTCATGCTTGAGAGCCCAAAGGAGTTCTGGGAGTTCTATGCGATGCGCTTCGAGGCCCTGGCTGGCGCCAGGCCTAACGCAGGACACAAGGCCCTTGCAAAGCTTGAAAGGGAGGGGGCACTTGGGGCAGTGATCACCCAGAACATAGACGGGCTGCATGCCGAGGCGGGATCCGCAATGGTAATCGAGCTCCACGGGAACATAAGGACGAGCAGGTGCGAGAGCTGCGGGTCCACGAGGCCCACTGGGGAGTGCGTCGATTTCTTGAGGAGGGAGGGGGCGGTGCCGAGGTGCTGGTGCGGGGGCATGATGAGGCCATCGGTTGTGCTTTTTGAGGAGCCTGTCGAGACCTTTGAGGCGGCTCTAAGGCTAGCGCAGGAGAGCGACCTCTGCATTGTGGTCGGGTCATCCCTTACCGTCTACCCCGCCGCGGCGATACCCGAGGTGGTCAAGGCTGCAGGGGGGAGGCTGATAATAATCAACGAGGAGCCCACGCCCCTCGACGCGCACGCCGACCTGGTTGTCCGCGACGGCGCATCCGCTGCACTTGCCGCCGCATCAAGGGCGCTGGGGCTAGGCGAGGTTTGAAGCGGGGGGCGGGGCGTGACAAGCTTGGAGCGGCCGAAGCGAAGAGTTCCCACGAGTAGGGCTATGCGGCTCCTGTTCCTGC
>CALGKV010000040.1 GCA_937930465.1 Methanosuratincolales archaeon
ACCGCCAGCGAGAAGGAAGCTTGGGAATTAGTTAACTACGTGGATGCCATATTCGTCAAATATGGCGCTCCCACAAAGGTTTACAGCGGGGATGTCGACGAGGCAGTGAATCTCCAACGCAGAGCAGCTTCAGTTGGAATAAAGTTTCTTCCGATCACCCAACGGCATATGGGCAGCGATGGGGCCCCAAGGGTAATTAACAATTTCAAAGCCGACCTTGAAAGCAAAGGCGTCAAGTTCCTTTTGGGAACACACGTCAAAGATGTAAAGCCAGGCAAGGTGATCCTTGATGACGGGAGCGAGAAGACTGCAAAGTACCTCCTACTTGCTCCGGGAAGGGTCGGGGCTAACTGGGCAGCCGATATAGCCCGAAAACTCTCCATACCAGCGAAGCATGAACCCATAGACATCGGAGTAAGGGTAGAGGTGCCTGCTTTCGTAATGGAGCCCATCATCCAAGTGAACCGCGATCCTAAGTTCCATATTTACACCGACACTTATGATGACTTCGTAAGGACATTCTGTGTGAATCACCAGGGATATGTAGTCAAGGAGGTCTACGATGGTTTTGTCGGGGTAAACGGACATTCAATGACCGAAACGCTCTCAGAAAACAGCAATTTCGCATTTCTAGTTAGGGTGGTTCTAACCGAGCCAGTTGAGGATACTACTGCCTATGGACGCTCAGTGGTCCAACAGGCGACAATACTTGGCGGTGGGGAACCAATCATACAACGACTCGGAGATCTGCGGATGGGCAGAAGATCGACATGGACTCGGATTTCCCATAGCCAAATAAAGCCTACACTGCATTCCGCGACACCTGGGGACATCGCGATGGCGATGCCACATAGAATAGTGTCAGACATCATTGAAGGTCTCGAAAAGCTCGACGAGATCATCCCCGGAGTCGCCAGTTCCTCTACACTTCTTTATGCGCCCGAAATCAAGTTCTCTGCAAATAAATTCCAGGTTAACAAAGATTTAGAGACAAAGGTAGAAAACCTCTTCGTGGCTGGGGACGGAGTCGGGCTGTCGCGTGGTATAGTCGGAGCTGCAGCAAATGGCATATTGGCTGGCAGGGGCATATTAAGGAAAGCTAATTTGATTTAATGCCCTTTTATGATAAAGTTATATGCACCTTCCATTTTTTATTATAAATGAAGTGCTATGTTGGATCTAGGCAAGAATTTAAGTGACGCTTTCCAATACGCACAGAAGCTTTTCAGCGACCTTGGGCGACTACTGATCCTTGTAATCCTCAGCATTATACCAATTCTTAATTTCATAATGCTCGGCTATGCAGCAAAAGTAGCCAGCGAAACTCCTGAGAGCAACTCGCCGCCCCCACTAACAAATTTCGCCTCACTGTTCGTTGAAGGTCTTAAGGTAGTTGTGGTTGGGGTAATTTACATGATTATCCCGTTTGTTTTGATAGGGCCTTCAATAATAGGTTTCGTATCAATTCCAATGCTACCTGAAACTCCAGGTATATTCGTTGGTGGCATTTCCCTGATCGCTTTACTTGCAGGGCTGGTCTTGGCAATCCTGGCAAGCATTCTTTTGTACATGGGAATAATGAACATGATCAAAAAGAATAGCTTCGGTAAGGCATTTGCATTCGGCGAAATCCTCGAGATAATTAAGAATGTTGGCTGGGGTATGTACATACTTTGGATCATTGCCTTAGTGATCATTGTGTCGATAGTAGGGCTGATTTCTGCCATCCCCATTGTCGGCTGGCTCATTTCCTTGATCATTTCTCCTGCAGTCTCCGTCTTCATATTCAGATCTGCTGCTCTTGTGTACTCTGCGGGCAGGTCAATTCCCACAAACGGAGGAACCAATGCCGTTCCGCCTCCGCCAGCACCGCCTGCGACTCAATGACCGAAAAGTCTCCCTATATGCATGTGCGGTTCAGGTCTTGCGCGAGATCTTCCAAAACTCCCCTTTTTTCTAGGATTATGGTGGGGCTGCCCGGATTTGAACCGGGGTCACCAGGGCCCGAGCCTGACAGTCTAGACCAAGCTAGCCTACAGCCCCTAGGGAAATAAATGAAAAGCGTGCCCTCTTTATACTTTTTTATAGAAATCGTTTTTTACTGCCAACCATAAATTTTCTGCCGGTGTAATGGGTGGAAGCCGCCAAGGAGCTGCTCATGAAACGGATTATCGGCGAAATAATTCTCTCGAACGAGCCGGGGGAGATAATGCGTCGCTGGAGGGAGATATTTGGAATAACCCAGCTTGAGATCGCAGAAAAGATGGGAATCTCTCCCTCTGTCATCAGCGATTATGAGGGCGGCAGGCGGCACTCGCCTGGAGCGACTTTCATAAAGAAGTTTGTGACTGGGATGGTAGAAATTGATGCTGCGCACGGCTCCAGGATCCTGAAACAGTTTTCTTCGATCATGAGGCCGACTTCGGACGCAATCCTTGATCTATATGAGTTTCCATCACCTTTTTCATTGTCTGAGGTTGCCAAAGCGATTGATGGCGAGTTTCTCGCATGCGAAGCCTATTCGGGAAAGAAAATCCTTGGATATACTGTCGTTGACAGTATAAAGGCCATCCTTTCCATGTCTGGAGCGGATTTCTACCAGCTGATGGGATCCACGGCAGAAAGGGCACTGATATTCACGAAGACCTCGACTGGGCGTTCACCTTTGGTCGCCGTCCGGGTAACCCCATTGAAGCCCGCTGCTATAGTGCTTCATGGTGTTGCAAGACTAGACAGGATTGCTGTTGCCTTGGCAAAGGCTGAGGACATTCCTCTGATCCTATCGAAGAAAGCGAGCGTAGATGACCTTGTAAAGGCCCTGCACATGCTTCACTCATAATTCGTTAAAAGACGAGCATATGGTAAGGCAAAAATCGAAGTCCTAATATACTTGAGCACAAAAAGTTCTAGGCACGTGGTACGTTATGCGCCCAGTCATAGATGCATTCATAATCGGATGGGGATCCTACATACCTAGATATCGATTGGCAGCAGAGGAGATCGCAAAGGTATGGGGGAAGTCCGCCAAGCACTTCAAGGAGGATCTTCTTATCGACGAGAAAGCAGTTGCTGGTCTGGACGAAGATGTTGCAACAATCGCCGTAGAGGCCGCCAAGAACGCAATCAATAGGGCTGGAGTTTCCCCAAATGAATTGGGAGCGATCTTTGTCGGCTCAGAATCGAAGCCATATGCAGTCAAACCTACTGGCACAATTGTCGCTGAAGCTATTGGTGCCGCGCCACGTCTCCTTTCAGCAGATCTTGAATTTGCCTGCAAGGCAGGGACTGAAGCCCTCCAATGCTGCATTGGACTAGTGGGCTCTGGGATGATAAATTATGGGATGGCTATCGGCGCTGACACTGCGCAGGGCGCTCCTGCTGATGCATTGGAATTCTCTGCAGGATGCGGGGGAACTGCGATAATCCTCGGACGCGGCGATAAAGTGACCGACCCGGTCGCAAAATTAGAAGCGTCAGTCTCATTTGTAACTGACACCCCTGATTTTTGGAGGCGCCCAAAAAAAGAATATCCTTCTCACGCTGAAGCCTTCACCGGAGAACCGGCTTATTTCCATCACATAATCTCTGCTGGAAAGATGTTGATGGAGGAGCTGTCTCTGCGACCCGAAGATTTTACATACGCAGTTTTCCATCAGCCCAACGGCAAGTTTCCGATTAGGGCTGCCAAGATTTTGGGCTTCAAAAAAGAGCAGATCGAGGCTGGCTTTTTAGTCCCATATATCGGAAATCTGTATGCTGGCTCTTCAGTTACAGGTCTATCGGCAGTTCTTGATGCTGCGAAGCCAGGCGAGCGCATATTTGTTGCAAGTTTTGGCTCTGGCGCAGGTAGCGATGCGTTCTGCTTTACGGTGTGCGAGGGCATTGTTTACAAACGCGATAAAGCTCCACGGATTATCGATTACATTAGCCGTAAGAAGAACATCGAATATGCGATCTATGCCAAGATGAGGCGAAAGATCCTCATATAGGGGGTTGGAAAATGCGTAAAGTAGCTATAGCCGGAATAGGGATGACTAAGGTTGACAAACACTGGAAGAGGTCTCTTAGGGAGCTGTTTGGGGAAGCAGGGGCTGCAGCATTAAGCCAAACAGGATTCCCGACAGTAGATGCGCTTATAGTAGGCAATATGTGCGCATCAGACCTTTCAGACCAAAACAACATCGGCGCGCTCTTAGCGGATTACCTCGGCTTTATGCCAAATACCGCCTATCGCGTGGAGGCTGCCTGCGCATCAGGAGGAGCAGCTTTCCTTGCTGCTTACACTGCAGTCGCATCTGGCATGTACGATGTCGTCATGACTGGCGGTGTCGAAAAATTGACAGATGGTGTGGGGGGAAACACAACGCTTTCCTTGGGAAAAGCTGCAGACGCAGAGTATGAGCTGTTCTACGGCTCAAGTTTTGTCTCACTGAATGCGATGATAATGCGCCACTATATGAATCACTACAATGTACCAAGGGATGCTTTTGCTGACTTCTCCGTTCTGATGCACAAAAATGGAGCTAGGAACCCGTTGGCACAGTTGCCTTTCGAGATAAAGCGGGAGACCGTCCTAGAGTCCGATATGATCTCGGATCCGATAACACTTTTCGATTGCGCCCCTGTTGGCGATGGGGCGGCTGCATTGATTTTGTGCCCCCTCGAAGATGCCAAAAAATATTCGGACAATTTTGTGGAAGTAGCTGGCATTTCTGGCGCGACAGATACGATCAACATCGCGTCGAGAGAGGGCCTTTTGTCATTCAAATCGACTATTGTTGCGGCAGACCGCGCATACAAAATGGCGCACATCTCGCCTGCGGATGTTGATGTCGCTGAGATTCATGACACCTTCACGATAACGGGAGTGCTTTCTTTGGAGGATCTTGGCTTTTGTGAGAGAGGCAAATTCCACAAAATGATCGCGAACGGGGCGTTTGAGACCGGTGGCGTGGTTACGGTGAACCCAAGTGGGGGCTTGAAATCCAGGGGACACCCCGTGGGCGCCACCGGTGCTTACCAGATCGCCGAGCTATTCTTGCAGTTGACAGGGAGGGCCGGAAAAATGCAAGTACCAGACGCATCCATCGGCGTTGCACAGAATATTGGGGGTTCTGGCTCTAGCACATATGTTACTGTTCTCAGGAGGGTCTAAAGTGTCGGTGCCAAGGTACTGGAGGGAGATCCCAAGGCGCAGTCGCCTTGAGACAGTAAGGTGTTCTGAATGCGGTACGGTTGCATATCCCCCCAGGGGGCGTTGTGGGAAATGCGGCTCAAACAAATTCGAGAATTATAAACTACCAGAAAAGGGGGAGCTGGTAACATTCACAATCGTTAGGAACCCTCCGAAGGGCTTCGAAAAAATGCCTCCCTATGTTGTTGGCATTGTTAAGCTCGAGGATGGGACCATCATTACTTCTCAAATAACCGATGTAGAGCCAGAAGACGTTAAAATTGGCATGAAGGTAGAGGCCGTGTTCAGGAAGGTTGTTGAAGACGGCGACTCTGGAATTATACAATATGCAATCAAGTTCAGACCCTTGATCAAATGACCTACACCTTTTTTTACACCTTTGGTGTCTGTTAATCAGGTGGGCGAGTTGTCTTCAGAGCGTCTCATGGAGTCGATCTTGTCAGCACTTTCTAATGAAATAAGGGCCGAAGTGCTCAAGATGATTAGCATGGGCGGCCCTCTTTCTTTCACAGAAATTATGGAACGCCTAAACATGAACCCAAAGACTGACGCCGGGAAGTTTGGATACCACCTTAGAACCTTAATTGATTCGGAGCTAATCGCCTCGGATGAGGCAACAGGAAAGTACTACTTGACGCTCCTGGGTCAAGATGTGTCCAACTTCATTTACGGCGTGGAGGAGGCTGTAAGAAGAAAAAAAGGGGAAATGCAGGTAAGAACCTCGAGTTTGACTATAGAGCCATTCGATAGGAAAAAGATAATCCAAGCACTGATGCGGGAAGCAAGCGTCCCTAGAAAGCTGGCGGAGTCGATATCCAAAGAGGCTGAGGAGAGGCTGAAAAAACTACAGATAAGATACTTGACTGCTGCCCTAATCAGGGAATTTGTAAACGCAATCCTGTTGGAGAAGGGTTTGGAGGAGTATCGACATTCCCTGACTCGCTTGGGCCAGCCTGTCTATGATGTTACCTTGACCATAGAGAACGCTACCTATAAAGGCATCTCCTCGCCAAATGAAGTCCACTCCCTTGCCGGTGATGCTGTTTATGAAGAATATATGTTGCTAAAAGTTCTCCCAAGGACTATCGCGGATGCACACCTTAGCGGTGCAATCCACATAAACAACGCTAACTACTGGGTTTTGCGTCCTGCTGATGTGCAACATGACCTCCGCCCAGTTCTGAATGGCGAATTGCCTCCTGACGGCAAAGGTTTGACCGCCCCTTCACACTATGCCCCTAAAAGCCTAAAGGGTGCCTTGTTCGCCACTCTTTGCCTCATAAAGGCCTCTTCAGAGCTCGTGTCCAACGCCCAGACTTTTCCTTTCTTCAACGTCTTCCTTGCGCCATTCGTTTCAAGGATGAGCGATGAGGAGATCCGTTCTGAATTGAGAGATTTTGTGTATGTCCTCAATGCGTTTATAAATGGTTCGAATACGTCTGTTGGAGTTCAGCTTGAGACTTCCATTCCTGATTTCCTGTCAAATTTGCCCGTTGGCAACGGCTCTTTGAAATACGGGGACTTTCACGATGATTCTATCCGTCTATTGAGGCTCTTTATGGAAGTGATGGGCAATTCAGACGGGTCCGGAAAGGCGTTCTTGAATCCTGCCCTATTTCTAAAGATTGATAGGAAAGCGCTCTTTACTGATGCCGGACTCGAGTCCATCGCCAAGGCAAGCGAAGTCACCCAAAAATGGGGGGCTGTTTACTACATCAACAAGAATCCTGAATGGCAAACCGAAAACGTGGCTTACAATGTCGACCTCTCTCGGCTGGACTCAAGCTGGAGAGACTGGGAGCTAGGAACTATTCGGAACGGCATCTTAGACAACGTAACTATCAACCTCCCAAGGATCTCATATGCCGCCAAAGGCGACGATGATAGGCTCATTGAAAGACTGAGAGAGTTGGTTGAGTTGTCTAAGGAGGCATTGATGATCAAGAGACAAGTGATCCACGACAGGATGAAAGACAAGCTCCTTCCCCTTTTCCAAGAACAGCTTTCTGGAACCACATATTACCGAGTAGATGAGTCGGCAGGTATAGTTAGTTTCATCGGGCTTCCCGAGGCTGTACGATATCACACAGGGCTTGAACCTTCTGAGGATGCTGAAGCGCTCAAATTATCGATTCGGATTGTAGAGGCAATTAATGATTTTTGCAAAGAGTCCTCGCAATCGATCCGCATCCTGGCCTCGTACATAACGTTTGAGCCTACGGCT
>CALGKV010000041.1 GCA_937930465.1 Methanosuratincolales archaeon
GAGTCTATTGCGAGCATGACAGTGCCCTCGTCATAGCCAGAAGATCTGACTGCTGCCATTATTGCGTCCAGAGCTTCCTCTGAACGAGAAAGCGGGGGCGCGAACCCGCCCTCGTCCCCGACGTTAACCGCTGAGGGACCGTACCTTTCCTTGAGGATCCCCTTCAACGACGCATATACCTCGGAGCATATCCTGACTGCATCCCTGAATGAACCTGCCCCGACAGGCACAACCATGAACTCCTGGACCGCAAGTTCATTTCCGGCGTGCTTCCCGCCGTTGATTATGTTCATCATCGGCACAGGTAGCACGCTGGACCTTGGGTTAAGGTAACTGTAGAGTGGCACGCCCGATGTGCAGGCGGCCGCGCGCGCGATTGCGAGCGATACGCTCAAGATCGCATTTGCGCCCAAACGGGATTTGTTTTCGGTCCCGTCTAGATCGATCATCCTGCTGTCTATCGCTCCTTGGGACCTGCTGTCCATCCCAACGACTGCAGGGGCTATGACTTTAACGACATTAAAACAGGCATTGATCACTCCCTTGCCGTGGAACCGCTTTCCTCCGTCCCGAAGTTCCACTGCCTCATGCTTCCCCGTAGAGGCGCCCGATGGGACTGATGCCCTCCCGAAGCCGCCATTTGTGACCACGTCAGTCTCCACAGTCGGGTTGCCTCTAGAATCAAGTATCTCCCTGGATCTTATCGCCTTCACAGTGTAAGGTTCCATAGCCATTCACTCCAAAGATTGGTGCTCAAGTTCCTTAAGTACCCTCTCCCTTATGGCGCTTGGTCGCTCTCTTGGTGCCACAGGGATTCCCTTTTCCACAACTTTACGCAGCATAGGTTCGAGCAGAACTCTGCAGGATCGGCACTCGCCGCCAGGCGAGCTCCAAGGCATGGTGATCCATTTGTGGCACCGAGGGCACTTCCAAGCCTGTTTCCGCCCACCGTACTTTCCCCTTTTCGAGACCGGATTGCCATCTACCTCGACCAGGTCAAGAGAGAAATCGATTGTTGGCGCATTCGACACAGATGTCCCGACCCCGAAGCCATCTACGGGACCCGCAGCGAGCTTGGATACCGAGGACTCCCCCAAACCGCCCGAAACGTATATCTTCACGTGCCTGTATCCGCGCAGATCAAGCTCCCAGCGCACTTCTTTGACAATCTCAAGGAAATCCCCCCTCCTGGAGCCAGGAGTGTCGAGACGGACGCCGTCGAGCTTCTCTCCGAGTAGCTCTGCAGCCCTGATCGCCTCAAACTTCTCATCGCACATTGTATCGACGAGCGCAATCCTTGGGACTGACGGGTCGACCACCTCATCGAAGGCGCTCCAAGCTGCCTCCTGCTTCCCGAATATGAGGATGAGTGGATGGGGCATGGTCCCAGAAGGCGGAATTTCGAGCAGTTTGGCACCCATCACCCCGGAGACGCCATCGAACCCTCCTATATAGGCAGACCTGTCTAGCATCGGGGCGATTGCAGGGTGCATCCGCCTGATTCCAAAGGCGAAGACGGTCTTCCCCCCCGCCGCCTTCTTCACCCTTGCCGCGGCAGTCGCTACCCCGGATGCCTGGCATATGAGCCCGACCGTAGCCGTTTCGACTGGAACGAATGAGCCGTACTTGCCAACGACTGCCATCTGGGGTATACGGTATCCGTTGGCATCCCTTGTGGGGAAGATCGTCCCCTCAGGCAAGGAATAAACGTCAACAGGGATGCCAGTGTATAGGTTTATTACCTCGTCTAGACCGCAGAAGACGCCCCACTTCCAGCCTTCAGGTAAGGATCCGACAGTTACCTCGGCTACGACCTCCTTGTCGATACCCTTTGCATCAATTATGGATTTCGTCCTGATGTAGTAGATGTCAGAAGTGAGGCCAGACTTTATCTCCTCGTCAGTCGCGGTGTTAAATAGCCTCAATTGGATCCCAACCTGATCGTGATAGTTGCCAGACGGAGGTAATATTTTTGATCATCGCGTGCCGTAGTCGTCGATCGAGAGCTGCCTGCTGCCTTTCCCCGATGCAACTGAAGACCACTCTTCCTTTGTGAGGGTCCCGCCAATTTGCTCCAATATCAACTTCACTGTCTCCGGCCCAATCAAGGGGATTCGCCTCAGGTCAGAGACCGAAGCGCGCTTCAGGTCTTCGATGCTCCTGTATCCTGCCGAGTAGAGCGACCTCGCCCTTACCCTCCCGATCCCTCTCAGCGAAATCAGCGGGAGGAGCTCCTCCCTGATGCCGTTCTCAACCCTAATGAGGAGCCGCTTGAGGGGATCAGCAGACTCGCGGTACCCCATAAGCCTTGCAAGCTCATGTGCAGCATTGAGTATCCATTTGGCAGACTCCACATAGGCATAAATATCTCCGGAGCCGATGTCGAATTTCTCGACAATTGACTCCTCAGGAGTCTCGTTGATCCACTCCTCCAAGAGGAAAGCCGTCTTCAGCTCTGACAATACCATCTCGCGCTCGAACTCTTCCTCAGGCACCTCGAAGAGCAAAAGATCGGAATTGGACTCCAGATAGGACTCGAGCGACTCGACCTCCTTGCCCCTGACGTATAGCTTCGGCATGTCTGGCGTGTGGCAGGCGAGCATCAGATAGCTCAGCGCAGGTAGTCCGGACCTCCTCAGGGAGAGAGCCCGCAGGATGACCTCTGCCGACTTGGGGTCGATGTAGAGCTCTGCTACTCTCTTTCCGAGTGCGGTGGCCTCAAGCACAACCCCTGGTTTTCCCTCCTTGAGCATCCCGGCTTTGGTTAGGAAGGAGACCGACTCGAGGATCGAGCTCTTGAAGGAGTCTAACCCGTACTGGTAGGCGCAGAAGGATTCCCCGAAGAAATCAATGACGCCTGCCCTTGAGCTGGCTAGCCCCATGGCGACAGCTGCAAGCACTTGCGACCTGAGCGAGGGGGCGACTCCCAGCTTGGACCAGACCTTCTCTGGCTTAGCGAGGAGGTATTGCTCAATAAGGAAATCCTTCTCCTCCTCGGATCTCGAGAAGACTATTGCCTCGCCTATCTTGTCGTACTTGGGGCGACCAGCCCTCCCGGCCATCTGCTTGTACTCCAGCACGGGTATGTTAACCCTACCAACACCGGGCTCAAAACGCCTGTATTCGTAAATCAACACACGCCGCGCGGGGGTGTTCACCCCAGCAGCGAGTGTCGGTGTGGCGCAGATGCACTTGATATGGGATGAACGGAACGAGTCCTCTATTGCCTTCCTCTGAGGGTATGTGAGACCCGCATGGTGAAAGGCTACGCCGCAGGACACGGATCTTGCGAGCTTTTCCGTAAGCTTTGTCCTCTCTCCGAGGGAAAGGATACTCTCCGATATTTGCCTCAGCCTAGACCTCTCAGAGGCACTGAGCTCCCTATGGACGGGTCCCTCAAGCCTCTTTGCGAGAGAGACTGCCGAGTTTCGGCTACCGGTGAAAACAAGCATCTGCCCGCCTGACTTTATTGCATCGACAGCCAAGTCCGCAACAGGGTCTCCGCTGCCGGACCTGGGCACCTGCCTCACTTCCCCGTCTATGAAGGTGACGCTCCCCCGGCAGAAGACGCCCTCTTTCAGCGGCACCGGGCGCCAATCGCTCGTCACCAGATCAGCCCCCAGCCAGCCAGAGATCTCCTCGGCGTTGCTTATAGTAGCGCTTAGCGCCAGGATCTGGACGCCCAGCTTAAGGTATTTTATCCTAGTGAGGATCGACTCAAGGGTAGGTCCCCTGGATGGATCCCCGAGCAGATGGATCTCATCAGCCACAACAAGAGAAAGGCGATCGACCCATGGAGGGCTGTGGCGGAAGAGGGAATCCGCCTTTTCGTTAGTAGCAATTATGAGGTCGTACTTGCCGAGCTCGGGGTCGAGCGAGCCATAGTCGCCGCTGCTCATCACGATCTTGATTCCGATCCTGGCAAGGCGCTTGAACTCGTCGAGCTTCTCGGATGCGAGCGCCCTCAAAGGCACCAAGTAAAGGACCTTGCCCTTCTGCTCGAGGATGTGTTTAATCGAACAGATCTCTGCAACAAGCGTCTTACCTGAGGCGGTTGGGACAGCGAGGACCAGGTTTTTGCCTTCCAGGAGACTGGACTTCAGGGCTAGCTCCTGGGGCGGGTAGAGTTCGGTAATCCCGCATTCAGCATAGATCTGCTTCGCCCTTTCGTCGATATCGAGTTCTTCTATCTTAATAAGGAATCACCCTTCAAGCCTTCTTCAGCTCCCCGTGTTTAGGCTCGTAGATGACCCCCTGGTTGATCCATTCAATGACCGCCTTCTCGACGAACCTCCTGTCAAGCCCTTCCAAACCTGCCCGCTCGATCAGCGCCTCCTTCCTGACAGGCCTGCCCTCATTCTCCTTCTCCATTGCCCTGAATATGTCGAAGAGCTGCGCCATCTTGTCGCCTTGAGACTTGGGGTGCCCGACCATTATCGTATCGATATCGATCTTCCCTGTTGAGGAGTCTATGCCGACCTGCTTCAGGAAGGTCTTGAGTAGCCTGATCACTGCCTGCACGTCCTCCTTGGAAACCTCCTTCTTTAGGGCCAGCTTTGCCCTGGCCTCCGATAGCCTGATAACTGCCTCGAGCTGCCTCATTGTGATTGGGACAGGGGAGTCTGCACCCTGACCCATTGCCCTCATTTCAAGGAAGAAGTCCTCAATGGCCTTGCTGGCCTCCTCGCCTATCTTCGGCGATCCGTGCTTCCTGACGTAGTATATGTACTTCTTAAGCAGCTCTGGATCTATCGGTGATTCTTTGGTCACGCGGATCCCGCGGTGGAGTTTGAGTATGTGCTCGGTCATCTTCCTGTCCCTGAGCTCGTCCGGGCGGTCAAGCAGTGTGAATATGAGGTCAAACCTCGAGAGGATTGTGACGGGCAGGTCGTTGATGTTCTCAGAGATCGTCTTCTGCGTGACGTACCTGCCGAAGCTCGGGTTGGCTGCCGCTAGTATGCTGCTCCTCGCGTTGAGCTGGACAACTATGCCGGCCTTGGCTATGCTTATAGTCTGCTGTTCCATCGCTTCATGTATTGCAGATCTGTCTTCGGGGCGCATTTTGTCGATCTCGTCGATGCAGGCAATGCCCTTATCAGCGATGACTAGGGCGCCTGCCTCTAGGAAGAACTCCCCGGTATTCTTGTCGCGGATAACAGTAGCTGTGAGACCCGCGGCAGTGGAACCCTTTCCCGAGGTATACACGCCCCGGGGGGCGATCCTTGAGACATACTGGAGGAGCTGGGACTTTGCGGTTCCGGGGTCGCCGACCAGCAGGATGTTGATATCGCCCCTAATCTTGATCCCGTCTGGCATTGTTTTGGTGACCCCCCCGGCAAGCTGGTATGCCACTGCTTCCTTTATCTCGTCATATGCATAGATCGATGGGGCTATCGAGCCTATCAGCTTGTCATAGAGGTTTGGGTCTGAGGCGAGCTTCTTTATCGCCTTTTCGTCCTCAGGGGTGATCGCGACCTCCTCAGTCCCCCTCTCGGCGATCTCCAGGTGGTTAGCCTCGATCCCTGAAGAGAAGGTAGCAAGCCTGAAGCCCCTCGAGGTGAACTCCTGCTTCGCCTGAAGGATGCCTACAAGCGAAACCCGGTCACCCGGCCGGGAGGTGTCGACTATGTCGCCCTGGAGGATGCCCTCTACGGAGCGCGGGAGCTGACCAGGGGGGAGCTCTTCAGGCCGCTCCTGGACGGATATTAGCTGCCAGTCAACGAATACGGACTCCTCAGGGAGAAGCCTGAAATACCCTTTCCTGGCACAGTCCTGATTCGTGCACTGCGAGGGGGGTATAAGTATGTTACCTGTCTGCTCCAGAACCACCTTCTGCCCGCAGCGCGGACATTGGTACACAGCAGTCTTCAGCAGCTGCTTCACCGCAGATGCCCTTGTGATTATCCCCTCCACCATGATTAGCTTTCCCATATGCGCCGACTTGAGTGCCCTGAGGGGGACTGCCTCGTCGAGCTTCCTGAACCTAGCCTTGAAGTTCTTAACCTTCGCGGCGTACTGCATATTCTCCGCACGCATCGCATCGTAGATCGCGGAATTGATCTTCGGCAATAGCTCGAGGGGCGTCTCCTT
>CALGKV010000042.1 GCA_937930465.1 Methanosuratincolales archaeon
GTGGCATTCTCAACGCATTTCTCTAGGCGAGGGCGAGGTTCAGGCTCTACTTCAAAGGCCTCCTCCGCCCGATAATGTTGATCTCGCTATACACTCCAAAAGTGACATCGACCACGCCGATTGCAGCTATGGTTTCTCCCCCCTCCTTTATGGGGACCACCACGACTGGGAGGCCCCTGTAGACCCCGGTTGCAGGCACCTTCCTTATGGTCTGCCCCTTCTCCAGCACCTCTTCGAGGACGGGTCCGGTATACTCGCGGTCGATCACCCTACCGTCCTCGATCCTGATCCCCTTCCTCTCCTTTGACCTGGCGGTGACAGGCATACCATTGGTCAGCTCGTGTACAGCCAACCCCAAGATCTCAAGATCCTCTGGGTTAGAGTCCTTGGCTATCTTCAAAATCCTGTTGCCCCAATGAAGTTCTGGAGGTCTGTGTTGATATACTTTTTTGGCACAATCAGCATTTTTCGCTTCAAGCGCTCACAATTATCCTTTCTGCCCCTGGAGGCGGCTCAGTTTAGCAAAAGCAATTATACCGACCAGAGGATATTCACTACGGTGTCTGGTAATGATATCCGCAGTCCTCTTCGATCTCGATGGCACCCTCGTTAACTGCATTATCCCGATGGAACAGATACTCATCAGAGTTCTTGAGAACTTGGGGATCAGGACTGCCGAGGCAAAGAAGAAGCACATCGTCGAGAACTTGAGGAAGATCCTCCTCCAAGGCAGCTCTCCTTTCGACGGTATAAGGCTTCTTTGGAGGCTTGGGCGATACCTCGGAATGCCACCCCACAAGAGAGCTGCCATGGTCTTGTTCGCTTACCGATCACTCAAAGAGGCCTTCCTGAATTCACCCCTTTTCCCAGGTGCAAAACGAGTATTGGGGGATCTACGGAGGAAGGGAATCATGATGGGAATCGTCACTACTCGCAGCTCCAAAGAAGCCGAGTATGTGCTGAAGCGGCATTCGATCGACGATTACTTCAGAATAGTCGTTTCAAGGGATCTCGTCAGCAGGGGAAAGCCACACCCTGACCCGATCATTTTTGCCCTCAAAAAGATAGGTCTGAGTCCAGCTCAGGCAGTTATGGTGGGCGATATGCCCACTGATATTGAGGCAGGAAGGGCTGCTGGCGTCAAGACCATCGCTCTTGCCATCGGGATCTTCAATGATGCCCTAAGGGAGAGCGGTGCCGATCTTATAGCAGGCTCTCTCGAGGAGATACCTTGCCTCATCGACACGCTCTAGCCTTCGGGTATTATCTTAGTCTTATTCTGCATGTAAGGTACCAATACATCGGGGATGTCCACTGACCCGTCTGAATTCTGGTAGTTCTCAAGGATTGCAACCATAGTCCTTTCCGTCGCTACCAGCGTGCTGTTGAGCGTGTGCACGTATTTTGTGGGCTCATTAAGCCGATCCCTGTACCTGATATTGGCCCTGACTGCCTGGTAGGATGTGCAGTTGCTGCAAGAGACCTCCTCCCTGTACTTCCCCTGGCCGGGGAGCCACGCCTCCAGGTCGTACTTCTTTGCAGCCACGGTCCCAAGGTCGCCGCTGCACACGTTAACGACCCTGTACGGTATGCCTAGGCTCTGGAAGAACTCCTCTGCATTCTTTATAAGGAGCTCATGCTCCGACGCCGAGTCTTCAGGCCTGCTGAAGACGAACTGCTCGACCTTCTCGAACTGATGAACCCTGAAGATCCCTTTAGTGTCCCTCCCGTGGGCCCCTGCCTCCTTCCTGAAGCACGGGCTCACGCCGCAGTAACGCAGCGGCAGGGTCTTCCCGTCAAGTATCTCGTCAAAATGGAGACCCAAAAGTGCATGCTCAGAGGTTGCGATAAGGTAGAGATCTTCGCCCTCCACCTTGTAGATCGTGTCTTCGAAGTCGGAAAGCGAAACTGCCCCCTCCAACACTTTCCTTTTCATGAGGTATGGTGGTTGGTAGGGGGTGAATCCCCTCGCAACTAGAAAGTCTAAGCCATAGCTGATCAACGCATAGTTGAGCCTGACAAGATCGTTTTTGAGGTAGTAGAACCTAGAGCCTGCTATTTTGGCAGCCCTCTCAAGGTCGACCAGATCCAACTGCAAAGCAAGATCTATATGATCTTTAGGCTTGAATAGCATCTCCCGCGGCTTGCCCCAGCTCCTGATCACTACATTCTCTGTGTCGTCATTGCCGTATGGGACGGAGTCGTCCATGGTGTTCGGGAGCCTCATCAGGATCTCGTCCATCCTACTCCTGTGCGCCTCCATCTCGCTTTCAAGAGCTCTTATCCTCTTTGGGATCTCCTCTGCTTCCCTTATCTTATCCGAAGCGTCTAGTCCCTGCTTTTTCAGCCTGGCTATTTCCTCGGTGATTTTGTTCCTCATAGCGCGGAGGCTGCCGACCTCTGTAAAGAGCCTCCTCCACTCCCTGTCGGCAACAAGTAGCTCGTCGTATAGTTTGAGCACGTCTTGGTCGTTTCTCCTGGCAAGGTTACATCGTATTGCTTCCGGGTTTTCCCTTATAACCCTGATATCCAACATGGGCCTTCTACCTCTTGTAAACCCTCTTGATCAGCTCAATCTCTTCCTCTGGGATAACCTTTGCTCCCCCCATGAGATTAGCGATGAATGTGGTTATCGCCCCCTCCTCAAGAACTTCGATTGCCGTCATCGCCTCAAGCAGATCGCGCCCCACCGATACGACGCCATGGTTCTGAAGGATGAGTGCGCGCTTGCCCGTTATCCTGCCGCTCACGAGCTTTCCTAGCTCTTCAGTCCCAGGGCATGCGTACTCCACAACGCCTATCTCAGGCAGCATCAGGGCGACCTCTGGGGTGATTGGTCCAATCTGCCTTCCTGCAATGCTGAGCCCTGTCGTATAGGGGCTATGCGTGTGGACCACTGCTTTAACGTCGCCCCTCTTTTTGTAGATCTCGGTGTGCATGCGCCACTCGCTCGAAGGTTTCCACCGACCATCAAGAACCTTGCCATCGAGCCTCATCCTAACAAGATCCGCATGCTCGAGCTCAGCCTTGTACACGCCGCTCGGGGTTATCAGAATTTCGTCTCTGCCATCAAGCCTTATGCTGGCGTTGCCGCCAGAGCCCGTGATCAGTCCCCGTGCATGGAGCGACTTCATGCACCATGCGAGCTTCGCCCCTTCTTCCCCATAATTGCCCGACATTCGTCCCCCTCTGTCTGTTCTTTTCGATTTTTGAGGCATTTGCCATATCCTTTTATGAAGGACTCTGTATTTGATTGTTTGGATTTGAATGCATATTTGGGACGATCGGGGTTCAGCTTATGGAAGGCGTTGTGATAGTAAGGGTCGGCGGAGAGATAGGGATCAAGAGCAGACCCGTGAGAAGGGATTATGAGCAGAGGCTGCTCAGGCACTTGAAGGAGAGGTTGATGAAAAAAGGGGTGACCTTCTCCGAAATCTGGAGGATTGCAGGGAGGATCTACATAAAGACTAGAGATCTTGGGATCGCATCCAAAG